>CAIXZV010000521.1 GCA_903924005.1 uncultured Chloroflexota bacterium
CCGGCGGGCCGGGTGAGTCTGACGTGGGTCACGGCGCGCGCGGGGTCACGGCGCGGGACGGGTGGGGCGGCGCCGGGTCGCGGCGCGGCGTAGGGCAACCAGCCGCCCCGCCGCCCCGCCGCTCAGCCTCGCGGGGTCGGCGGGGCTCCAGTTCATCAGCCACTCGTGGTCCGGATCGATGGTGAAGTGCCACTCCCGGTTTGGCCCCGCCATGATGTTCAGGAACCAGCAGTCGTAGCCAGCAGGCGCGCCCACCGGGTGGTAGCCGCGCGGGACCAGCACAAGGTCTCCGTCCATCGGGGTCATCGTCTCGTCCAAGGTGCGGTCCGGCGTGTACACGCGCGTGAACGCAAAGCCCGCCGGTCGCGCAAACCGGTAGTAGTAGAGCTCCTCAAGCGCCGCCTCAACGGGCGGGTTCTCGGTGTCGTGCTTGTGCGGCGGGTAGCTACACCAGTTGCCGCCCGGCGTAAACGCCTCAAACGCGATGAGCCGGCCGGCCACATCGCCACCGGGCGGGAGCAGGTGGTGGATGCGGCGTGCGGTGTTGCCGGAGCCGCGGTCCTCCACAAGGATCTCTGATGCGCGGATGTGCGCCGTTCGCTGCACGCGTCCGCCCGGCGCCGCCGCCACGCCTACGAGACACGCGCTCAACGCCACAACCGAGACGTCAAGCCCCGGCTCCACCAGCACCACTTCGGCAGGGGGGCCGTCAAACACGGACATTCGCGATCCCACGCGCTCAAACGAGTGCGTCCCAGCGTGCACCGAGGCGTACCCCTCCAGCAGCAGCACAAGGCGCTCCTGGTCATCGGCCGCCCGCGCAATCTGCTGGCCGGGTTCCAGGCGATAGACGTGGAACGTGGTCCAGGTCCAGCCGGCCGACGCAGGGTCGATGGCGCAGACGAGGCCATCGGAGCCGCGGGGCAAGGCCCGAACCAGGAGCGGGTGGTTGGCGGGTGCGCGCATGGGAGCGGCAGGAACCTCGGTTGTCGCCGTTTTCGGCGCTGGTGAAGACGGCAGTGCGCTGTGTCAGGCCACAGCATACGGCCGTCAAATACGATCTTCCCTCATATCATGCAATCGATTACAATCCCCTGCAGCGCGATCCCGAAGACGCACACGCCGCGGCTCCGGGATCGCTGCCCCCAACAACCGGCAACAACCCCGCCAGCCAACCTCCACGAAGGAGCACCCAGGTGACCACCGACTATCCGAAGCTCCACCTCGGCACCGCGCCCGACAGCTGGGGCGTCTGGAACCCGAGTGGCGATCCGCTGCAGACCCCATGGGAGCGCTACCTCGACGAGGCGGCGGGAGCCGGCTACAAGTACAGCGAGCTTGGACCCTTTGGCTATCTGCCAAAGGACGCCGGCATCGTCCGAGATGCGTACGCCAAGCGCGGCCTCACGCTCAGCGGCGGCACCGTCTTTGTCGCCCTCCACAAGGGCAAGGACGCGCTTGCGCAGGCCAAGCTCGACGTTGACGCAGAGATGGCCGTCATCGGCCCCAACGGGGCCAAGCACCTGGTCATCCTGCCCGAGGGCTACACGGACTTTGACGGCAACCTCACCGCCAGCCCCACGCTCACCAACGACGAGTGGAGCAGCCTCAACACCGGCATGAGCGAGCTTGGCAAGTACATCGCGGACAAGCACCAGGCCATGCTCGTCTTCCACACGCATGCCGATAGCCACGTGGGCAGCCAGGAGGAGATCGAGCGCTTCCTTGACGGGACCGATCCTGAGACCGTCCAGCTCTGCCTCGACACCGGCCACGTCGCCTACTGCGGCGCCGACAACCTCAAGATCATTGCGGACTACCCGGACCGCGTGCAGTACGTCCACCTCAAGCAGGTTGACCGCGCCATCCGCGCCCGGGCCAGCGAGCAGAAGCTGGGCTTCGCCCCGGCCGTCCGCCTGGGCGTCATGGTGGAGCCGCCGCTTGGTGACCCCGACATGCCCACGCTCCTGGCCGCGCTGGCCGCGCTTGACCGCGACCTCTACTGCATCGTGGAGCAGGACCTGTACCCCTGCGACTTCGACAAGCCCCTGCCCATCGCCGTCCGCACCCAGCAGTACTTCAAGGGCTGCGGCCTCACCGCCGGCCATCCCGTCCGCTGACCTAGCGATCTCGAAGGAATACCGAACATGACTATTCGCGTCGGCATCATCGGGACCGGCTTCATCGGCCTGGACCATGGCAACAAGCTTGTCAACGTCATCAACGGCTCCACCGTGACCGCGGTGACGGACGTCAACAAGACGCGCGCGGCCGAGGTTGCCGCACTCCTTGGCGGCGCCAAGGTCTTTGACAACGGCCACGACCTCATCAACAGCGATCTGGTGGACGCGGTCCTCGTCTGCTCCATCGGCGAGACGCACGCGGAGTACACGCTGGCGGCCATCGCTGCCGGCAAGCCCGTCATGTGCGAGAAGCCGCTGGCGCCCACCACGCCGGAGTGCGAGGCGATCCTTGCGGCCGAAGTGGCCCATGGCAAGCGCCTGGTCATCGTGGGCTTTATGCGCCGCTATGACCCGGGCTACAAGGAGGTCAAGGCCACCCTTGACGGCGGCAAGATTGGCGCGGCGCTGATCATGCACAACGTGCACCGCAACGCCACGGTGCCCGAGACGTTCACGAGCTTCATGACGATGACTGACTCGATGATCCACGAGATTGACACCACCCGATGGATGCTGGGCGAGGAGATCACCTCGGTCCAGGTTGCTCCGCCCAAGCGCACCAGCAAGGCGTTCCCGCATCTCCAGGACCCGCAGTTCGCGCTGTTTGGCATGGAGTCCGGTGTGCTGAGCACCAGCGAGTTCTTCGCCAACTGCCAGTACGGCTATGACGTCCGCTGCGAGCTGGTTGGGGAACTGGGGACCTCGTCCCTGGTGAACCCCGTTGTTGCCAGCTCCACCATCGCCGGTCAGGATGCGGACATGGTCCCGCCCGACTGGCGCGTCCGCTTTGGCCCGGCGTACACGGCCGAGCTGCAGGCGTGGATCACCGGCCTTGGGAAGGGTGAGATCGTGGGCCCGTCGGCGTGGGACGGCTATGCCGCAACCCGCGTCACCGAGTTTGGCGTGCAGGCCGTCAAGACCGGCCAGCGCGTTGAGATTGACTACATCGAGAAGCCGGCGCTCTACCGCTAGCGGACCGCAGGCGAGGAGGAGGACAGGGATGAAGATCGCGCTCGACCCGTACATGTTCCGGAGCACGCCGCTTGCGGAGCTCCCGGGGCTTGTCGCCGAGATGGGCTACGAGTACATCGAGCTCTCGCCGCGCGAGGACTTCATCCCGTTCTTCAAGCATCCCCGCGTGGACACCGCCGGGATCCGCGCGTTCAAGAAGGCGCTCGACGGCGCCGGTGTTCAGGTGAGCTCGCTGCTGCCGCTCTTCCGCTGGTCCGGCCCGGACGAGGATGAGCGGCAGGCGGCGGTCCGCTACTGGCACCGCGCCATCGACATCGCCGCCGAGTTGGGCGTCACCGTGATGAACTCCGAGTTCAACGGCCGCCCCGAGAACCCGGCCATCTCCGAGGCGCAGTTCTGGAAGTCCCTTGAGGAACTGCTCCCGCACTTTGAGCGCGCAGGGGTCCACCTTGCGCTTGAGCCGCATCCCGATGACTTCATCGAGGACGGCATCGCCGCGGTCAACATGATCAAGGGGATCAACTCGCCGGCCGTGAGCTTTCTGTACTGCGCGCCGCACACGTTCCACCAGGGCGGGAACATGGCCGAGATCATGCGCGCCGCAGGGCCGCTGCTCACCCAGCTTCACGTGGCGGACTGCTTTGACCACCGCGCGTCGTCCGGTCTGCGCTACATCACCAACCCGCCCGGCAACAGCGTCCGCGTCCACCAGCACCTGGACATGGGTCAGGGCGAGGTGCCGTGGGCCACGTTCTTCAGTACGCTTGAGGAGCTGCGGTTTGACGGCATCATGACCGTCTGCGTGTTTGCCTGGGAGGAGCGCGCACGCGACTCCAGCCTCCACAACCTAGCCGAGATCAAGCGCCAGACGGCGTCCTGGTCCCACCTTCGCTAGCGTCCGCAACGCCACTGCCGAGCACCCGCCGAGCACCCGAGGAGACCCCCGCTGATGGCCGATCTCGCCGCACTCACCGCAGCCGTCGAGGCGGGCAACCGCGCCGCCGCGTCCGAACTCACGCAGGCGGCGATTGACGAGGGCCTGGACCCCCGGACCATCCTTGGCGCGATGACCGCGGCCATGGACGTGGTGGGGCGCAAGTTCCAGGAGGGCGAGCTGTTCGTCCCGGAGATGCTGATCGCGGCCCGGGCCATGAAGGCCGGCACCGCGATCCTGGAGCCCGTGCTCCTCGCGGCGGGCGTCAAGCCCGAGTTCCGCGCCGTGGTGGGCACCGTGGAGGGCGACCTCCACGACATCGGCAAGAACCTCGTGGGCATGATGTGGAAGGGCGGCGGCCTCGAGGTGTTCGACCTCGGCGTTAATGTCACCGCTGCCGCGTTCGTCGCGGCGGCCCGCGAGCACGACGCCCACATCGTGGGCCTCTCGGCGCTGCTCACCACCACCATGCCCAACATGCGCGGCATCGTGGAGGCGGTCCACGCCGGGCTCCCGGGCGTGAGGGTGGTCGTGGGCGGCGCGCCCGTGACCCCGGAGTTCGCCGCGCAGATTGGCGCGGACGGCTACGCCCCCGACGCCGGCGCCGCCGTGGACCTCGCCCGCGGCCTGCTGGTCCACGCGTAGCTGCCCAGCCCAAGTCCGAGGATCGCCACGATGACCACCACCAGCGCAGGGCTCCCGGGGGCCGACGTCGCGGTTGTCCGCGAGCTTGCCGCCAAGGTTGCGGAGCTTGCCGCCCTGCCCGTGCAGCAGGAGCGCGTCCGCGAGTGGCAGGCGCTCAACGGCCTCCGCCCGGAGCGGCCCATGGCGATGATTGACGAGATCCCCTGGCACGAGCTTGGGGCTCATGGCGGCCCGGGCGCGGACGAGCTGGCCCTCACAACCACGCACGCCTTTGCGCGCGAGCTTGAGACAACGCTGCGCCAGGAGCTCTACCGCTGGAACCACATGCGCGTGGACATGGTGGTGGAGCCCTACCTGGATATCCGCAAGGCGATCAACCGGCCCGGGTGGGGCATCAAGATCACCGAGGACACCATCGAGCAGGGTGTCGGCAACGACATCAAGAGCCACCACTACAGCGACCAACTGGAGAACCCCGAGGACGTTGAGAAGATCCGCTGTCTTGAGCCCAGCCTCAACGTGGAGGCCACGGCAGAGCGCGAAGCGTGGGCGCACGAGCTGCTTGACGGGCTGCTTGAGGTCCGGATGCAGGGCCTCACCGGCTACAACGGGGACGACCTTGCGTTTGCCCTCTGGGACGACATCGAGCAGTTCCGCGGTACCGAGCCCATCTTGCTTGACTTCATGGATCGCCCGGAGCACCTCCACGCCATCTGCGAGCGGCTCACCGAGGTGCGTCTCCAGGAGTTGGACATCCTTGAGGCGAAGGGCCTCCTGGGCTACGACTACAACCGGATCCACACCACCGGCGCCCAGACGACGGAGCTGCCGAAGCCGGGTTTCGATCCGGCCACGCCGCGTCCGATGGACCTCTGGACCGTCGGGCGCTCGCAGCTCTTCGTGTCCGTCAGCGACGCGATGTTTGCCGAGTTTGTGCCGCCGTACTACGCCCGCTGGTACGAGCGGTTTGGTCTTGGCTACTTTGGCTGCTGCGACCCGCTCCACAGCCGCATCGACTCGGTTCGCAAGATCCCCAACGTGCGCAAGATCTCGATGAGCCCCTGGGCAAAGACCGTCAAGGGCGCCGAGGCCATTGGCTCCGAGTTTGTGTTCAGCCGCAAGCCAAACCCGGCGATGGTGGCGATGGACACGTGGGTGCCCGCGATGGCCGAGAAGGACTTCACCGACGTGCTGGACGCGACGCGCGCCAATGGCTGCCCTGTGGAGTTCACCCTCAAGGACATCAGCACCTGCCGGAGCGACCCGAAGCGCCTCTGGGAGTGGGCCTCAATCGCTGAGCGGATGACGCGCGCGTAGTGGAGGCCCCCAGCGCCAAGACGCCCACGGCGGCGCCGAAGCCGCAGGCTGCAATCCATTCCCGGCGCGCCGCGCTGGTGCTCTTGGCGCTGGTTGCCCTTGTCTGGGGCACCCACTGGGCCATCGTGAAGATTGGTCTCCAGACGATGCCGCCGCTCACCTACGCCACGCTTCGGATCTTGGGCGGGCTCGTCACGGTGGTGATGCTGCAATCGGCCCGCGGCAAGCTGCGCCGCCCGCCCCGATCCGACCTTTCGGTGGTGTTCTCGTGGGGCCTGATCCAGGTGGCCGGGGGCACGCTGATCATGAACCTCGCCCTGCGGGCGGTCTCTGCCGGGCGCGCGTCGGTGCTGGCCTACACCATGCCGCTCTGGGTGGCGGTGATCCTGGTGGTCTGGCTGCGGACGCGACCGAAGCGAGGCGAGTTCATCGGCCTGACGCTTGGGCTGGGCGGCCTCGTGCTGTTGCTGAACCCGGCGGTGCTTGATTGGGGCCGCGTGGCGGTTGTGCTGGGCGTGATCGCCCTGTTGTTCCACGCGGGTTCATGGGGCGCGCTGTCCATCCAGATCCGGCGTCACCATTGGACCGCCACGCCGCTGGACCTCCAGCCCTGGCAGCTGCTTGTGGCGCTTGTCCCGGTGGCGCTGATCGCGTTCCTCGTGGAGGGTTTCCAGGGGATCAACTGGCAGCCGTCAACTGTGCTTGTGCTGCTCTACTCGGGGCCGCTGGCTACCGCGTTTGCCGCGTGGGCCAGCCAGTCCGTCACGCGTGCCCTGGGGGCCCAGGCGGCCGCGATTGGCTTCGTCTCCGTGCCCGTCGTTGGCCTGATCGCGGGCAACGTGCTGCTGGGCGAGGCACTTGGCCCCATTGACGGGCTGGGCTTCGTCCTGGTGCTGACCGGAGTCGCCATCGCCTCGCTGCTGCCCGACGGCTGGCGGCGGTCTGAGCCGGCCACGGCGGATGCGGTGGCCTCGGCGTAGGATCGCCCCCTGCAGGACGTGCGAAACAGGGAGGGCGGCGGTTTGGACAGGGGCAGGCTCGAGGCATTCAGCGACGGCGTGATCGCCATCCTCATCACAATCATGGTGCTGGGCCTCGTCCCGCCCAAGGGCGCCACAATTGAGGCGCTCGCCGAACTGGCGCCAGTGTTCCTGGCCTACGTGATGTCGTTCGTGTTCTTGGGCATCTACTGGAACAACCACCACCACCTGTTGGCGGCGTCCAGCGTTGTCAACGGCCGGGTCCTCTGGGCGAACCTCCACCTGCTGTTCTGGCTATCGCTCATCCCATTCGCCACCGCGTGGATGGGGGAGAACGGGTTTGCCTCGGTGCCCGTGGCGCTCTACGGCGTGGTGCTGCTGGCGGCGGGTATGGGCTACTACATCCTGAGCCGATTGCTGCTTGCGGCGCAGCCCGAAGGTGCACCGCTGCTTGAGGCAATCAGCCAGGATCGGAAGGGCACGGCGTCGCTGGTCATCCTCATGATCGCCGTGCCGGTGTCGTTGGTCCTGCCGCTGGCCGCGTGCGTGCTCTACGTGCTGATCGCGGCGATGTGGTTCATCCCGGACTCGCGCATCGAGCGTGTTCTGGGGCGGCCCGACGTCTAGCGACGGGCTAGTTACCAGGCGTTATCGCTGGGCGGCGCGGGCGGCGCGGGCGGCGCGGGCGGCTCGGGCGGCTCCGGTGACATGGCAGCCGCAGCTCTCGCCGAGGAACGTCGGCGGCGCCCAACCAGCAGCAGCACCATGAGCAGCAGCAGAAGACCCACGCCCACGCCAACCGCGACGGTGACCCGGGTCTGACCCGTGCCGCGCAGCCCGTCCAGGAACGTCACCACAGACGCCGCGTCGGTCTTCGCCTTGGCCGCATCGCCGTTGCGCACGGCCGCCGTGGCCGAGTCCAGCGTTGGGACGGTGGCGCCCAGAAGGCCCACCTGTTGGAGCGTGTCCAGCGGCGCCCCAGCCACAACGCCAGCCGCCGCCACGGCCTTCGCCGCGTCAAGCTGCTGCTGCGCGAGATCGGCAGCCGCGGTGAGCTCGGCCGCGGTGGTTGCCGCAGCCCAGGCCTTCGCAGCGGGTCCACGCCGCGCGTCAACGCCGGCCAGCGCCGCATCGGTCTGCCCGGTGAGATCCCACGCTGGGCCAGCCGCCGTGATGGCCGCCTGTGCCGCGGCAAAGTCCCAGGCGGACATGGGTTTGCGGATGGCCACCGGCACCACCCAGTCGCCAACCTGCGCGGCCAGCGACTGGTAGGCGAGGCGCGCCGCAGCCCGCTTGTCCAGCAGCCCGCGGTCCGAGGTGATGCCGTACTTCACGACGAGGTTGGTGGCGAGCGTGGCGTTGGCGGCAGTGGCGTCAGCGCCGGTTGCTGACGTCAGACCC
>CAIXZV010000522.1 GCA_903924005.1 uncultured Chloroflexota bacterium
CGGCCACCGCCACGAGAGGATCGGCGGCGAGCCGCTGGCGCGGCGGACGGAGGGCGCCGAGCTCGTCCGCACCGCCTTCGTCGACCAGGAGATCGCGGGCCTGCTGCCTGACGGGCGCCCGAACCGCGTCTCCGTCCGCGTCGCGACACCCGCGGCCCTCGTGATCCTCAAGGCGCTCGCGATGGGCCAGCGCGACAAGCCCAAGGACGCCTACGACATCGACTACCTGCTCGGCCACATCGGCATCGGGGACGTGGCGGCCGGGATCATTACCATGGGCCACGTCGGATCCGTGATGAAGGCCGCGGGCATCCTCGCGGACAAGTTCAGCTCGATCGACGCCATCGGGCCCGCCAGCGTCGCCCTTTACCGGAGATCACCGCTCGGGAGCCCGGAGGCCGATCAGGTCAAGGCGCTGGCGTTCGCCCGCGTCGGCCAGCTGCTCCGGCGTCTCACCGCGGCGCCGTAGACCGCTCCGGGGATCACCGGCTCGCTCCTCGGCGCTTCCGCGCCGACAGGTACGCCAGCCGCGTGAAGTACGCCCGCCTGGCCGCGTCGGCGCGGCGGAGGCGCTCGCGCTCGGGGAGGCGGCGCTCGGGATCCACCTCGTCGAGGAAGCGCTGGTTGAAGGCGCCCCGTGCCGCCTTCGTCGTCTCGCGCGGGTCGCGGCGGGCGTGGAGCGTGTAGGCGGCCATCCGGGCGCGCATGACCCGCTCGGACGGGGTGAGCGACTCGCGCCTCACCGGAGGGCCTCGGCGTGGTCCTCGGCGCCGCCGGTGCCCAGCAGCCGCAGCCACGCCTCCGAGCCGACCGAGGTCGGGCAGCGTCGGGGCGCGGGGTCGGCGAGCAGGCCGCCGACGGTCGTCCGGCCGACGCCCGGGTTGAGGGCGACCAACGGCGTGGCGAGCCCCCGCGCGCGCAGGTCCGGCAGCACCAGCGCCCAGGCCTTGCCCGCGAGGCCGGCGCGGACCGGCTTCGATCGCCCGATCGCGGCGAGGCGTGACGCCCGCTCCGGCGAGCCGACGACGAACACGAGGTCCCACGTCCTCGACCAGAGCGCCGTCTCGTAGCGCGCGAGCTTGTCGCGGATGACGGGGCCGCGCTCGGTGCTCTCGTCGATCTCGAGGCACAGGACGGCCGACCCCGTGGCCCCCTGGAGTGCGACGACGGCGTCCGGGTAGGTCTTGGGAAGGACGTCGTGGGCCATCATCTCGGTCAGCCATGCGGTCACGAGCGGCTCGGCGGCGTCGGGCGGCTGGGCCGCCAGAAGCGCGCACACCGTCTCGACGCCGTTGAGGCTGTGGCGGAGCTGCGTGCCGGCCCGCGAGCGGGTGAGCGGGTCGAAGTGCAGGCGACGCCGTCCGCGGGGCGAGACCCGGAACGCGAACGGGGCGCCCCCGCGGGTCGCGGGCGGCAGCACGGCCCGCTCGAGGTAGCCCGCGCTGTAGAGGGCGGCGAGCCGCTCCTGGGCCGTCTGGCGGCGGTGGTAGACGAGGGCGGTGAGCTGCGCGGTGGTGGCGACGTCGGCGCGGTACAGGATGCGCAGCGCGGCGTGGTCGCGCCAGGTGAGCAGGCCCGGGTCCACGATGGCCCGCGAGGGGGGTGCCGGCGCTGCGACGAAGGCGCCTATCACGGGTGTGTGGGGTCTCCGGCTTGGCGCTGCGTGGCGGAGCACGGATTCCCGTGCAGGGATCGGGGCGCCGAGCCGCGGCTCCCGGCCCCCTTCACCGCCCGGCGAGGGCCGACGGCAGGATGGAGCGGTCTGCTGTTCGTGCGCTGGACGTCAGTCATCATGTTCAGGGCGACCTCGTATAGGGACCTTGCGTACCCCGATTTCGACGGACTGGCTGCGTTCGGGCCCCCTACCCGGATCAGCCCCCGTGGGTCGTCACGCCTGGGACGACCCGACCGGGCACCGACCGGTCAGTGGACCAGTCGCGGCGCCGGCGCCCTGCCGACGCCTGGGCACCGCCCGCGGCGGGCTGGAGCGTGGCTCCGGCCCCCCGCGACGAGCACCCGAGACGACCGACAGGGCGTCAGCCGCCGAGCCCCGAGCGTACGTCGTGCAAACGCAGACGCGGAGTGGAGGTGTGTACGACGCTGTGCACGCAGCACCACGCCCGGGGCTCCGAGGCCGAGGCCCGTCCGGCCGAGTTCGGCAGTCAAATGCCGGCCGTCGTCCAGCGGGTCAACCTTCCGCGGGGACCCGAGTCCCCCGGATGAGACAGCGGATCATCTCGGCGCAGCGGTCATGACCCTCGTCCTCGCCGGCGCCCGCTTCAGCGACGCGATCCTTGTCCTGGAGCAGCCAAGACAGGCGTTTAGGGCCGCCTGATCACCTAAGTGAACATCGTCCTGCGGTGCCCGTCTCACCGAACAGGATCGCGTTGTGGCTCGCGTGCGCGGTTCAAACCGGCCGCGCACCAACGGCTCCCGCGCGTCCGACCGCCTCACCCTAGATCGGGCTGCCCACGGCCATTCGGGCGTCGGCGTACTGGCCCGTCGTTTGGCGAGGGTCACTCGCGCTTGCTGCATAGACCAGGCGGCGGCCGTGGCGAAGGCCGAGAGTCGCGTCGCTGGGATCGCCACCACCATCGAGCCGAGTTTTGGCGGCAGCGCCCCGCTGACGCCGTGTCCACTCCAGCCAGCGGGTGGCCGTCGGTCGAGCACATCGCGAGGATCACGAGGTCCTGCCCCAGTGACCCCGTCCCCGGGTCGCCCCTCGCCGCGAGCATGCCAGTCTTCGCGTCGTTGGGCACCGCGATCACGTGGACCCTGGCCCGGGTGCGAGTGCGCCGCCGACCGCCTGCTCGCCGCCACCGCGAGGGCGAACGCGATCTTGCCCGGTCCCACCGGGGCACCGAAGCCGAGGGCCTGCGACACCGGCACGGCCTCGAGCCCGGAACGTTGAGGCCCTGGCCCGAGAGGATCGGCGCCGCGGGGTACTGGCCCACGACCGCGTCGAGCGGCAGGCCCACCGGGTTACCGGGCGACACCCACCGGCCGGCCGTATCGAATCAGTTCGCGATCCCGTACTTCCGGAGAATTGACGCGAAAGTCCCGTCCTGAACGAGCGAGTTGAGCGCCGTTGTAACCGCACTCTTGAGGTCAGCAGCACCCGCACCTGGCCGGATCACAATGACTTCCGAATCGGATGCCGTCGTCAATCCGTCGACTCGGACCAGCACGTCACCGTGCTGCTGCATCTCGTATCCCGCCAGCGGCGACGCCGCGAGGAAACCATCGACCGTGCCATCGGCGAGCGCAGCCAGGGCATCGGTATCGCTCGTGAATGACTGCGCCACGATCGGTGTGGAACACGCGCTGGAGAGCCCCCTACCGGTGTAGTCACCGGACCCGGCGATGATCGCCTCCTCAGCGGAGCCCCCAAGCGCCGCTACCCGTTTGCCGCACAGGTCGTTGACCGCGGTGATGGTTCCTGTCTTCGCCTTCGCGACGAGAATGGCTTCGAAGATCTCGAGGTACGGCACGACCTCGAGCCCCGCTCCGAGGTTGCTCGATCCCCTGATTGCGGACACCGCCATGTCGCACCGGCCCGACTTGAGGGCCGCTGCGACCCCAGCAGTCGGTGTGTCAATCAGTCGCAGGACGAGTCCGACGCGCTGGGCAAGGACGCGCGCGAAATCGACGTCGGATCCGCCTGCTTCGCCATTGAAAAGCAGCTCCTGCGGCGGAGGCAGTTGGGCGTCGGAACAAACCAACAACGTGCCTGGCGTCACAAGGATCCCTGTGGGGACGGTGGCGACCGGGCTCGGGGTGACGGTCGGCACCGCAGGTCGCACGGATGGAGTGCAGGACACCGACACGGCGCACAGGACTGCCAACACCGTGAAGCGTCGAACGACAACACCGATTCTCATAGGCACGCTCATCGGAGAGCCAACCTCGTTTCGCGATGCATCGAGCGGCGGGGCCCGCAGGACCGCGAGCCCGCCGCGGTACGGACGCGCGAGCTACTGGTCGAACGGCAGACCAGTCTGTGCGTCAATCTCGACCACAATCCCCGGTGCACCCACTGACGTAGGCGTTACCGCGACCTCCCAGACGAGTACTTGATTGCCCGCTGCGTCAAAGGTCACGCCCAGTCTCGGGCTCGGTGCGGATCCGCCCCCGACCTTCGCGATGGCGGTAGCCGTCGCCTGTTTCGCAGTTACCGTTGGGGGCGGCGGCGGGTTGTACGGTCGCCGCACATCGACGAAGGAGAACACCGTGCCGGTGATTCCATCAACCTCCACCACTCGATAGTCAGGCAGCACGACGTTGCCGCTCATGCGCGTTAGGGTCACGGTGTAGCCGGGGGTGCCGCTCCCAGTTTCTGCGGCCACGCCGACACCAAACCCGTCGACGGGACTACCGATCGACTCAAGGAAGGCGAAGGCCGTTCTTGTCGCCTGGTCAGCGGTGATGGTTGTCGCACCGCCCGTTTCGGTGGGTACCGGCAATGTCAGCATCGTGACGTGCCCGTCGGAGACATCGACCGCGCCGGTGACGTCCGCGCCGGCGAACAAGTGCACGCGGACGCCCGGTCGGTCGGCGGTCCCCTGATAACTGAGGTGACGCTTGTCCGCAGGCAGGACACGATCGAGTATCGCGCTCGCCTCGTCGCTCGAAACAACGATCGCCTTGTGTGGGTCGACCTTGTCTGGGGTTGCCGCAAAGGCACTCGCAACGAGGGTCGCGAGCGCCACGACGACAGCTGCCGGGATTGAGAGAAGGAGAACTCGCCTCATGTTCATGTCCTACGATCCGTATCCGGCTGGCTTGATTGTCGTAGTACCGCCGACGATGTACGGGTTATTGAATCCATACGGAAGGCCGCTCAAATGGAGATAGACCATATTCAATGCGGCATTTGCGGAATTCGATACAGTTGACCCGTTCTTCAGCGAAGAGAAGAAGGTGTCACTCCAATAGCCGGCCGCATCCGGCACGAAGTAGATCTCATGGGTGAAGCCGAGTGAGGAGTCAACGCCCTGGTCGCCCGTCGCCTCCTTGACGAGGTTCCCGGCATATGGTGATGTTGACAGGGCGTCAAGCCCTGTGTTGCACCCGAAGAACAGCATGAGCTTCATTTTGCTTAACTGGTGGTAGGGGAGGCTGTACAGGTACGCCTTGGGACCTTGACTGAAGTCAGGCGAGATCCCGACCTGGTTGTTGGCCACGACCGCCCCGATGGCCGGGGACGGCGGGCCACCCGTGGCGCCGTTCTCGATGGTGATCTGGCCCGGCATTGCGTGGCCGTACGCGACCCACACCGCATCATCCTGGGCCCAGCCGACCCCGATCGACTGCGTGGCACTGGTGTTGTTGTCATCATCGAATGCGATGTAGCCCATGGCACCCAGATCGGCTACCGCCGTATCGGCATCGCCGCGCGGATCAACAAAGGACCACATTGGGCCGCTCAAGACCTCGGCCCAAGGGGGGGTGTGGACGGTCGTCGCCTCCACCGTGAGCGGACTTGCCGCGACGACGAAGGCCACGATCGCGGTTAGTCCCGCGAACAGTCGTTTGTCTCGCATGTGTGGATACCCCTCGGATGTGGTGCGCGTGGCGACGCGCTTTCATTGCGCAGGGGCCGAGGTTCACATTTCGTGAGGTCGACCACGTGACCAAGTCACCTGCGCTGGCGCGATCATCAGTTTGCTGACGCGCGAACGCCGCTACGTATCGCGCACGCCACCACCCCCCTTCGTCGACGACCGGTTCCCTCTACCAAGCCCTCACAGGTTGGCGTGCAGACAACCGGGTCCATGTAGTACCGGATGGCGGTCGAGCCGTCATGGTTGTCGACCGTCTAGGAGTACTCGGACTGTCGCACTTCGCCAGTCTGCCGGTGCGTTGTGCGTTCGGCTCGGTCCCGGATTTGCGAGACCTCGCCCCTGCGCGGCAGTGAGGCGACCTTCACGGTTGGGATAGCTCGCAGTCAAGTGACAGACGTCACATTGTCAGCAGGAGCAACCTGTCAGCCGATCACGACCGGCGACTCCACCCGCGGTGTTGGTGATCTCGACCCTGAACGGGACGGGGTGGTCTCGGACGGGGTGCCTTCGGGCGCGAGGAAAGCACCGAGTACTCACAGCGCCCGACCACGTGCGCGGTTACCGTGGCGGTGAACCCGCCGGCGCGGTAGGGGGTGAGTGGTGGCGAGGCGGTCGGGCGCGGCCGAGTCCGCGCTGCGTGCGCCGGCGCGAGTGTGACCCCACGTCAGCGTGGAATCCTAGTCTGTGGTCCCTCGCCGAATCGGGTACCAGCCCTACCGCATTCCTCGGGCGCTCACCAACACAGTTGCGCGCGAACCGGTTATGCGCTGACGGCCCGTTATCACGCTCTCGCGTGCAACGCCAGATTCGACTCTTGTCAGGCGATCCGTGCAGGGATGCCCAAGATCAGAGCACAGCGCTCGGGAACGGGAGACTTGGAAGGCTGCCGCTCTGCCAACTGAGCTACTCCCGCTCGGCAGCTAGCGCGCGGCGCTCAACCTACCACGCTGGGCTCGAGTTCGGCGCCCGCGGCGCGACAGTCGTCCGCGAAGCGCGCCAGCGCCGCATCGTCCGCGGCGCAGGCTCGAACCAGGGTCATGACGCGGTCCACGCCGGCATCGGCATACCTGCGCAGCAGGTCGATGCGGGGCGCGCCTTCCGGCGATGACTGGGGGCGACCGATGTTGACCGACAGCCGCAGCGTCCGCGGGTCCCGGCCCACCTCTTCGCAGCGCGAGTCGATGACCGGGCGCGCCGCAGCCGTCTCCTCGGGCGACATCCAATCAAGGTTCAGCTCATCCGCGTAGCGCGCGGCCAGTCGCCATGTCCGGTTGGGGCCGTTGCCGCCAACAAGGATGGGGACGCGCGGCGTCTGGAGCCCACGGGGCACGTTGATGGCGTCGTGGACCCGGGCGGTGGGGCCGCTGTAGTTGGCGTGCCCGCCGTCTCCGAGCATCCGCGTGGCGATCTCCAGCGCATCCTCAAGCATCTCCATCCGCGTCCGGAGAGGCGGGAAGCCAAAGCCGTACGCGGTGTACTCGTCTTCCTTCCAGCCGGCGCCAATGCCAAACTCCGCGCGCCCGCCGGAGATCACGTCCAGCGTGCCGATCATCTTGGCGGCAAGGGCCGGGTTGCGGTACCCGGCGCAGGTAACCAGATGCCCAAGGCGAACACGTGCGGTCTCCACGGCCAGCGCCGCAAGCCCGGTGAACGCCTCAAAGGTGATCTCGTCCGTGGGGACGGGCTCAGTTTGGACATGGTCAAACAGCCAGACAGAGTCAAAGCCAAGCGCGTCCGCCTCGTGGGCCACGGCAACCGTGCGCGCCCAAGCTCGCGCTGGGTCCCAGCCGTCAAACTCGCCGGTCCAGCCCTGCGGAACGATGATCCCAACACGCATGGCGACTACCCGCACACCAGAGGGCGCGCAACCGGGTGCGACGCGGCGTACGTTGTGCGGACGGCGGCGATCCGCTTCGCCACGAGAATGAGCTTGGGGAACGTGTAGTTGGGCCCTTCAGAGGTCTGCAGCCAGAGCTGCTCCGCACCGATCACGCCCACATTTGGGATGGTCTTCACGTGGCGGCGGACCTGGGTGATCTTGTAGGTGTAGCGCATGGAATAGCTGGAATAGACGTACACCAGCTTGCCCACCATCACCGCGCCGTTGTTGATCTTTGAGGCGTAGAGCAGCGGCAGGAACATCCCCGTCCGCGCATGAGCGTAGATGAAGGTCACCCCAGGCTCCATGGGCTGCCACAGCACGTGCTGGTACATCGCCACGCGGCAGTAGGGGTAGCCGCTGGGTCCCGGGACCACCGCAAGGTTGATGCCGTAGGACGGGATGTACACGCGGGTTGCATGGTTGAACGCGAGGGTGGCACAGCGCACCCACGTGCCGGTCATGATCCTGACCGAGACGGTGGTGGTGCGCGCGGTGCCGCCCAGTTTGCCCATCACGGCAAACGAGATGGGCACCGTGGCCGAGAAGAGGCCCGCAGCATCGCTGCCCAGACCAGTGAGTTGGGCAAGGAGCGTCCCGGTGGTGGTGCACGAGCCTTTGCGGAAGACCGCCCGGTACGGGGTGGACTTGCGGAGGCCCTTGAGCACAAACCTGGCGTCGCCGGTGCCGTCGGTGTAGCCCGTCAACCAGACGTTGCCGTTCGCCGCGCCTGTGCCGATGATCCCTCGCCACTCGCGCGCGGTGACGCGGGCGGCAGCCGATGCCGGCGCAGCGACACCGGCGAGGAGCGCGAGAGCAAGAAGGGGCGCGAGCAGACGTCGGATTGGGGTCATGCCGTCACTATTGTCCTTGGTCAGCGGCGCTCGAGGATGGGGCGCGCCTTGTCGGGGTCGTCCACGACAAATGCAAAGGTGGCGCGATCGCTCCAGCGGCCGATGAACAGGTGCCCCATCACGTTGACACCAGCATCGGAGAGCTCGCGCGCCAGACGGGCCATGCCGCCCGGGCGGTCGTCAACTTCGGCCAGCAGCGATTCGCCCTCGACAAACGTCCAGCCGCCGTCCTGCAGGACAGCACGGGCGCCGTCGTCATCTGCGGTGGTCATGATGAAGTGGCCGGTCTCACCGAGTCCGCCGCCGCCGATGGCCCGCAGGTCAACGCCGCGCTCAGCAAGCTGCTCGGCCAATCGGGCCATTTCGCCCGGGCGGTTGTCGACCTGGATGACGAACTGCTTGGCCATGCTGCTGCTCTCCTGGCGGCTCGGGCTGTTGAGTCAGGCAACGGGAGCGCCGAAGGTGGGGGCGTCCGGAAACGACCCCAATTGTGGCACGGGACCGCTGCGACGGCGAGAGCCGGGTGGTCCTGCCCAGCCGCGCTGGCACCGCGGGTACGCGTTGCCGGAACGGCTCAGGTGCGCCGGAGCACCGCAGCCCGTCGATAGGCGACGAGATACTGGGGAGCTGAACCGGTAACCCAGCCAAAGTCCTGGGCCATCGCCCGACGCTGCAGTGCAGCCCACTCGGCAGGCGCCAGTGCGCGCAGACGCGCCGCGCGCAGAATGCACCCGACAAGCGCGGCTGACGACGCCGCGTCAAACGAGAACCCGGTGCCGCGGCCGCCGAACTCGTCGTTGTCAAACACCGAGTCTGCCAAACCGCCAGTCCGTCGAACCACCGGTGGCGTGCCGTAGCGCAGCGCGATCATCTGTCCCTGCCCGCACGGCTCAAACCGCGACGGCATCAGGAACACATCGGAGCCCGCGTAGATCCGCCGGGCCATCTCTCGGTCGAAGCGCTCAATCAGCGCCACGCGGTTGGGGTTGGCGGCGGCCAGCGCCCGGAACGGATCCGCGAGCGATGCGTGACCGCTGCCCTGGACGACGATGCGCACGCCTGCGGCCAGGAGGTCGGCGGCCCCGCCCGCCAACAGGTCAAACCCCTTTTGCGGGTCCATCCTGCCAATCATGCCCGCGACCAGCCCGTCGTCACTCGGGTCGAAGCCAACCCGCGTCAGCAGGTCCGCGCGGCAGATCGCCTTTGGCCCGATGGCGTCAAGCTCATACGTTGCAGCAATCACCGTGTCGTCCGCCGGGTTCCAGAGACCCGTGTCGAGGCCGTTGAGAATGCCGAAGTACCGATCGCCCTTGGCGGCGAGCGCAGCGTCGAGACCCATGCCGAAAGCCTCGGTGAGTGCCTCGGCGGCGAACCCGGGCGAGACGGTGTTGATGAGGTCCGCACCCTCGATGGCCGTGAGCAGGAGGTCGAGCCCGTCCGGGTTCGCACCGGCAAGAGCCGTTCGCGCGCCAACACCCAACTGGAAGAGCTGGTCCCGCGGCACCCAGCCGTGATAGGCGAGGTTGTGGAGCGTGAGCATGACGGCGGTGCGCGCAAAGAACCGATCGCCGGCCAGATCGGCCCGGGCGCGCTCCAGCAGCACGGGCCCGGTGTGCCAGTCGTGGATGTGCAGGACGTCGATTGGCAGTTCGTCACGCCGCATCACCGCGAGGGCGGCGCGACAGAACACGGCAAACCGCCAGGGGTCGTCGGGATGGTCGTAGAACCCTGCGCGGTCAAACGCGGTTGGCACGTCAATGAGCCGCAGCCAGTACCCGTCCGCCTGGACGTTGATCACGTGCACTTCAAGCGGGTCGCCGCCGGTTGCCGGGTTGTCAATCCACAGCGGCGGCTCAACTTCCGCACCCGCGGGCACCGCAACCGAGCGGTAGCGGGGGAGGAAGACATCCACCGGTGTGGCCAAGCCCAGCCCGGCCTCGGGCAGCCGCCCGAGCGCTCGCGCAAGCGCGTCAACCACATCGGCGAGCCCGCCGGTCTTGGCCCAAGGCTCGCATTCCGCGGCAAGCATCGCGATCCGGATCGCCATGGTGACGATCGTAACCAAACGGCTACCAAAGGTCGGTGCCGATCTGGTCACTAAACCGGTTCACATCCGGCGCGAAAGCACTATCATTCCGGCCTCATGGAGCCACTTGTGCATATCCCGGCGTCACCCGCCGCCCAATTCAACCTTCCCCCCCGGCTTGAGGGCCTTAGGCGCCTCGCATACAACCTGTGGTGGAGCTGGCATCCGCGGGCGCGGATCCTCTTCTCGCGCATCGATGCGGCCGGCTGGGCGCGCTACCGCAACCCCATCCCCCTGCTGTCGGGTCCGATTGCGTGGTCGGAGTTGCTTGATAACGGGAGGTTCATGGCGGAGTACGAATCCGTCATGCGCGAGTTCGACACCTACATGGCCAACGGGCAGGACCACTGGTTCTCGCGCCGCCATGGCAGCAAGCTTGACGGACCCATCGCCTACTTCTGCGCTGAGTACGGGTTCCACGAGTCGCTTGGCATCTACTCCGGTGGTCTGGGCGTCCTGGCGGGCGACCACATGAAGGCCGCCTCCGACATGGCGCTGCCGCTGGTTGGCGTGGGGCTGCTGTATCGCAAGGGCTACTTCCGCCAGACCATCGACGCAGACGGCCACCAGGAGCACGCGTACCCGGACTACGAGCCGTCCCACCTGCCGATCCTGCGGGCGCTTGACCATGTGGGCGAGCCGCTCACGGTCAGCGTTCAACTCCCGGACCGGGAGTTGTTCGCAGCCGTCTGGATGGTGCAGGTTGGCCGAGTGCCCGTCTTGCTCCTGGACACGGACGTGCCGGACAACGATGACTCCGACCGCCCCATCACGCACATGCTCTACGTCCGCGGTCGCGAGATGCGGCTACACCAGGAGCTGGTGCTGGGTGTGGGCGGTGTCCGCGCACTGCGGGCGCTAGACCTAAAGCCAAGCGTCTGGCACCTGAACGAAGGGCACTCCGCATTCCTCCTGGCAGAGCGCGCCCGCGAGGCGGTTGCCGGAGGCTCCACGCTGGACGACGCCTGGACCGCTGTGCGCCGGGACTCCGTCTTCACAATCCACACGCCGGTATCGGCCGGCAACGAGCGCTTTGACGCGGACCTTGTCCGACGGGTCGCGGGGCCGCTGCTCGAGGGCGATGGCCGGCCGGGAACGGGCGGCGTGAAGCTCGACACGGTTCTGGGTCTTGGGCTTGGCGTAGAGCAGGACCGCTCCCAGTTCGACATGACCGCGTTCTCGCTGCGGCTCACCAACGGCGCCAACGCCGTCTCGCAGCTGCACGGGCACACAGCCAACGCCACATGGCAGGGTGTTGCGCCCCACGAGATCCTGGGGCTCACCAACGGCGTGCACACGCCCACCTGGCTTGGCCAGCCCATGCGCGACACCCTGGAGCGCTACACGGACGCCGACTTTCTGGCCATGGACGACCAGCCGGCTCGCGCCCGGTTCTGGGAGCGGATCGGCCGCGTCCCGGACCGCGACCTGTGGGAAGCACATCAGCGCCAGAAGCTTGAGCTGGCGATCTTTGCCCGCGGCCGGCTGCGCAGCCAGTTTGCCCGTCACGGCGAGGCGCCCAGCACGCTTGAGGAGCTGGAGCAGGTTCTCGACCCCTCCGTCCTCACCATCGGCTTTGCGCGCCGCTTTGCCACCTACAAGCGCGCGTCTCTGCTCTTCACGGACCTTGAGCGGCTTGCGCGCCTGGTATGGAGCACAGACCGGCCCATCCAGATCGTCTTCGCCGGCAAGGCGCACCCGGCCGACCGACCCGGCCAAGGCGTCATCCAGGAGATCTTCGGCCGCTCGCGCAATACGCAGCTGCGCGGCCGGGTGTTCATCCTTGAGGACTACGACATCCGGATCGCCCGGTTCCTTGTGCAGGGCGTGGACGTCTGGCTCAACAACCCGCGCCGGCCGCTTGAGGCCTCGGGGACGTCCGGCATGAAGGCCGCCGCCAACGGCGTGCTCAACTTGTCGGTCCTCGACGGCTGGTGGGACGAGGGCTACACCGGCGACAACGGCTGGGCCATCGGCGGTCGCGAGACCAACCCCGATGAGGGCGCGCAGGACTGGGCAGACGCCCAAGACCTGTACCGGATCATCGAGCAGGAGCTGCTGCCGGCCTACTACGAGCGCGATGCGCAGGGTCTACCCGTGCGGTACCTGCAGCTGATGCGGAACTCCATCGCCAGCACGATCTGGCGCTTCTCGACCACCCGCATGCTCCACGAGTACGTGGAGCGCCTGTACCTCCCTGCCGCCGCCCCGGGACCGCGAGGGAACGCGGCGCCGGAAGCCTGACAGCCTGCGTCCTCAGGCCCGACGACCGCAAATAACAGGAGTACCACTGTGGCCCCCAGGATTTCGCTGGCTCTGGCGATCCACAACCACCAGCCGGTTGGCAACTTCGGCTGGGTGTTCGCGGAGACCTACGACCGCGCCTACCTGCCGATGCTTGAGGCGCTTGAGCGCCACCCAGGCGTCCGGCTCTCGCTGCACTACACCGGCCCGCTGCTTGAGTGGCTGGTTGCAGAGCGACCGGAGTTTGTTGAGCGGCTTGGCGCGCTTGTTCGCCATGGCCAGGTGGAGCTGCTTGGCGGCGGCCTCTACGAGCCCATCCTCGCGTCGCTGCCCCAGCACGACCGTGTGGACCAGCTCACCCGCATGGCCGCAACCATCGAGGGGCTGACGGGTCGCCGGCCACGTGGCGCCTGGCTGGCCGAGCGCGTCTGGGAACCGGACCTCCCCGCTGCACTCGCCAGGGCTGGATATCAATGGACGATCCTTGACGATCAGCATTTCCGGGCTGCGGCCATCCCCGAGGAGAACCTCTGGGGCGCCTACACCACGGAGGACCAGGGACACCTGCTCACGGTGTTCGGCACCGAGCAGGGCCTGCGGTATCGCATCCCGTTCGGGACGGTGGATGACGTCATCTCGTACCTGCGCGACCACGCCACAGAGGCCGGCAACCGCGTTGGCATGATGGGCGACGACGGCGAGAAGTTTGGCTCCTGGCCCACCACCTACGAGCACTGCTGGGGCCAGGGCCAGTGGGTGGAGACGTTCTTCACGGCGCTTGAGTCCAACAGCGGCTGGCTCTCCACCGTGACGCCGTCGCAGTGGCTCGACAAGGAGCCGCCGATCGGTCGCGTCTACGTCCCCACCTCGTCGTATGCCGAGATGGGCGAGTGGTCGCTGCCGCCGGGCGAGACGGTGGTGTTCAGCCGCCTGCTGCACGACGCCGTGGTGAACCGCAAGCCCGAGGCGCGCTGGCTGCGCGGCGGGTTCTGGCGCAACTTCCAGGTGAAGTACCGCGAGATCAACGACCTCCACAAGCAGATGCTGCGGACGTCGGCCAAGGTGGGCGCGATGCCCGCGGGACCTGCGCGTGACGCCGCAATTGACCATCTGCACCGCGGCCAGTCAAACGACTGCTACTGGCACGGGCTGTTTGGCGGGATCTACATCTCGCACATGCGGCTTGCCACCTACGAGCACCTGATTGCGGCCGAAGACGCCGCGGACAGAACCGCAGGTTCGCAGCGCACGGCGCAGCGCCTCGACCTTGACATGGACGGGCTGGCAGAACTGCACCTTGGCGATCCCGGCCAGGTTGTGGCGATCAAGCCGTCCGAAGGCGCAGGCATCGCAAGTTGGGACATCCGGGCATCGCGCCACGCGCTGGCGGCAGTGCTTCGGCGTCGCCCAGAGGCGTACCACGACACGCTGCGGGCACACGAGGCGAAGCTTGCCTCCGGGGTTGTTGCCGCGCCCGTGGCCGAGGGCGGCGCGCCCGCCTCGATCCACGACATCGTCATGGTCAAGGAGGCTGGGCTTTCGGACCTGCTCCACTACGACGACCACGAGCGGCGCTCGGGTCTCGTCCGCTTCTTTGAGCCGGCCGTGACACCGCGCCAGATCGCGACGGCCAGCGAGCGCGAACTCGGCGACTTCCGCGACGGCGCCTTCGTCGTTGCCCAACTGGAGCCAGGGCTTGCCCAGCTCGCCCGTGACGGCAATGTCTCCGGCCAGCAGGTGCGCGTGGTCAAGACGGTCAGCCTTGAGGGCGGTCGTTTGGACCCTTCGCTGACCGTGGACCTGGCGGTCACCCACAACGGCACAACGCCCATCAACATGCGCCTTGGCCTTGAGTGGGCGCTGCACGTGCTGGGCGGCGGCGGCAACCCGCAGGCCTGGTACGACGTGGCGGGCGAGCGCACCCGCCATGACGGCGCGGGCGAGGCTGCCGGCGTCAGCGCCATCGGCTACGGCAATGACTGGGTGGGCATCTCCGTCGCCGCACGGCCGTCACCTGCGGCCGATGCATGGTGGAGCCCAATTGAGACCGTGTCCAACTCGGAAGCGGGCTTCGAGCGGGTCTATCAGGGAAGCACGCTGGTCTTCACGTGGCCGTTTGTGCTGCAGCCCGGCGAGACGAAGCGGTTCTCCGTTCGCCATGACGTGACGGTGAACCGGGACCATGCCGCTGGCGAGCGGGCCGCTGGCGAGCGGGCCGCTGGCGAGACGGTAGCCGGCGCGTGACGCGGTCCGGCGCCCAACCGGACCCAAGCGCGCGATGAGCCGCCCGCGCCTTGTCGTACACGCCCATTTCTACCAGCCATCGCGGGTCAACCCGTTCACCGGCGAGACCCCGCCTGACGCGTCGGCCGCACCCGCCCGTGACTGGGCGGCGCGGATCACCGCCGACTGCTACAAACCAAACGCGGCGTCAGGCGCGCTTGCGCACGCGTCGTGGGACCTTGGGCCAACGCTTGGGTCCTACCTCGCAGACGCGGCGCCAGAGGTGCTTGCGGACTTTGCCGCGTCCGACCGGGCGGGTGGCGGCCGCAACCACGGGCCGGCAATCGCGCAGACCTACC
>CAIXZV010000523.1 GCA_903924005.1 uncultured Chloroflexota bacterium
CATCATGGCCACAGCCGAGGAGGGCGAGCGATGAGCGCCCCGATCATCGGAACCTCGCCCAACCGCGTTGGCGGCATCGGCCGCGTGACCGGGCAGCAGGAATACGTCGCGGACATCAGACAGGCGGACGCCCTCGAGGCAAAGTTCGTCACGATTGACTGCGCGCATGCGCGGATCATCTCCATTGACTCGTCCGCGGCTCTCGCGCTGCCGGGTGTCCTGCTGGTGATGACAGCGGCCGACATGCCGCAGCCGGTGCCCAGGTTTGGCCCCCAGATGGAGGACCGCCCGGTCATCGCCGTTGGCGAGACCAAGTACCACGGCGATCCCGTGGCGCTTGTCGTGGCCGAGACGAAGGACCTTGCCGCCGCGGCTGCTGCGCTGGTCCGCGTTGCGTACGAGGAGCTGCCCGCGGTCTTCACGCTTGCGGGGGCGCTGGACCCTGCGGCGCCGCTGGTGCAGGACCCGTCGCTCCGCCCCAACGACCGCCTGGCGTCAACCAACGTGCTCCGCGAACACCCCATCGGCTGGGGCGATGTTGACGCGGCAACCGCCGATGTGGTGGTTGAGCATACCTACACCTTCCCGATGGTCACCCACTTCGCCATCGAGCCTCACGCGTATATGGCTGCACCCGATGGCGATGGGATTGCCGTCTGGAGCACCATCCAGCACCCAAACTGGCTCCAGAAGGTCATCGCGCAGGTCCTCCACCTGCCGCTCGCCAAGGTGCGGGTGTTTGCCCCGGATCCGGGTGGCGGCTTTGGCGGCAAGCAGCATGCCAAGTACGAGCCGCTGGTTGCGCTTGCGGCGATGCATGTCGGCCGCCCCGTGCGCCTCGTCCTCACCCTCGAGGAGACGTTCCAGGCGGTCCGCCGGGCATCGGCGGAGGTCCGCGTCCGGACCGGTGTCAACCGCGATGGCAGCCTGGTGTTTGAGGACATCGTTGCCGACTACCTCATTGGCGCCTATGCGGACATCGCGGATCGCGTGGTTGGCAAGGGCAGCTACCCGGCCGCGGGCCCCTACAACGTTCCCAACGTGCGGATCATGGCCCGAAGTGTGCTGTCACACACCATGCCGTCAACCGCGTTTCGCGGCTTTGGCAACCCCCAGGTGAACTGGGCAGTCGAATCCAACCTTGACGATGCGGCCCGGGCAATCGGCATGGACCGGCTGCAGATCCGGCTCCACAACCTCGCCCGCAAGGGCGACGCATTCATCCCCTTCGACACCCCTGCCGACGGCCACTGGGAGCAGACCGTGCAGCGCGCGGCGGACCTGATTGGCTGGGGATCACCGCTGCCTTCGGGCCGCGGCCGCGGCATTGCCCTCGGCATCAAGTCGGGTCCCACAACCGGGCTCTCCTACTCCACCGTCAGGCTTCTCGGCGATGGCAGCATCGTCATCTTTGCGGGAACGTCGGACATGGGGCAGGGCGCGCGCACGGTCTTTGCCCAGATTGCCGCACAGGAGCTTGGCGCGCCGCTTGACTGGGTGGCGGTGGTCATGGGCGACACGGCGGTTGTGCCGTATGACCAGCAGACCTCCGCCAGCCGATCCACGGTCCTGATGGGCAACTCGGTGCTGCAGGCCTGCCGCTCCGTCCAGAAGCAGTTGTGTGCCATGGCCGCGCGCCTCCACGGTCTGGACGAGGCCCAGGTCACGATGGACCGGGGCGTTATCCACGTGCCCGGCCGCGACCTCACGGTGCTTGACGTGCTGATCCCTGGGCTTGGCCGTCTGGGCGGCGAACTGACGGGCAACGGCGAGGTCCGCAAGGACGCAGACCCAACCCATCCGCTGTCGGGTGCGCCCGCGTTCTTCGAGTTCAACTGCACCGCCATCGAGGTGGACGTCGATCGCGAGACCGGCGACATCACCGTCGTCCGCCACGTGACCGTGTCCGATGTGGGCAAGGCGCTCAACCCGCTCCAGGTCCGGATGCAGGACGAGGGCGCGGCCATCCAGGGTCTGGGGCACACCCTGATGGAGCACTACATCTGGGACGAGAAGGGCCGCCTCCGCAACCCTGGCGCGATTGACTACCGGATCCCCACCAGCATGGATCTCCCACTCGAACTGATCAGCGAGACGATCGAGAACGAGGACGGGCCTGGTCCATACGGTTCCAAGGGGATGAGCGAGGGCGCGCTGCTCTGCATCTCGTCGGCGGTGGGCGCCGCCGTTCGGGAGGCGATCGGTGTGCCGGTGAGGGACCTGCCGCTCACCCCGGAGCGCATCTGGCGCGCCCTGCATGAGCCATCGAGTTGAGCGCGAATGAGGCTGAACCCGTGACGTTGAATAGCGAGATTGGGCCGGTTGGCGCGATGCCCGCCGAGCAGGTTGTGCGGGCGGCCGCCCTGGTCCGCGAGGGCCGCATGATCTCGCTTGCCGCAGCGCGCTTTCCCGGCATGCCGCTCTTCCCGGGGCACCCGCCCTTCCAGGTGCTGAACTTCCGGACGCCGCGCGGCATCCGCGTCACCGGGGCGAAGCCCTGGGGCCCAGTCAATGACGCAGGTCTCGGCTACATGGCCGAGTACGTGATGGCCACGTCACACTCGGGCGCCCATATGGACGCCCTAGCCCATATGACCATCGGCGACGACATGCACTGGTATGGCGGCGGCAACTCGGACGCCCACCTCACGGACTTTGGGCCCGTGCACGGTGACGCCTCCAAGATGCCGCCGTTCTTCACCCGCGGCGTGCTGCTTGATGTGCCGGCGTTTCGCGGCGTGGATTGCCTGCCGGCCGGGTCGCCGGTTGACGCTGCCGAGATGGAGGCGATCTGTCAGGCACAGGGCGTGACCGTTGGGCCGTGGGACGTTGTCCTGATCAGGACGGGGTACATGAGCCTGTGGCCTGACGCCGAGGCGATGGCGCGCCACAAGACCCCGGGACCCGACGTGTCGGCCGCGCGCTGGCTCCTTGAGCGAGGGGTCATTGCCACCGGCAGCGATACCGAAACATATGAGGTTCAGCCTGCGCCCGACACCGGGCCCACAGGCAACCCGCAGCCGGCGCATACAGCCCTGCTCATCGAGAACGGCGTCTACATCATGGAGAGCCTGGATCTGGAGGAGGTCGCCAAGCAGCGCGTGTACGAGTTCCTGTTCGTCGCCCTGCCGGTCAAGATCCGCGGCGCCACCGGGTCCATGATTGATCCCGTCGCCGTCGTCTGATCGCGTCGCCAACTGCGAGGCTCGGGGCCGTCCACCCCGCCCAAGCCCGGCAGACACCGCCTAGCACCCCGAAATCGCCAGTCAACTGCACATCGCGGAGGCGCACATGTCCGGAACGATCCTCATCATCGGCACGCTCGACACCAAGGGCGCCGAGTTTGCCTATGTCCGCGACCTGATCGCGGCGCGCGGCCATGCAACGCTTGTCATGGATGCTGGCACCGGTGAGCCGCAGTGGGCGGCCGACATCAGCGCCGAGCGCGTTGCGGCGGCCGGCGGTGGCAACCTTGCGGCCCTGCGCGCAGCGCACGACCGCGCCGACGCCCTCGACGTCATGTGCCGCGGCGCCAAAGCCGTTGCCCTCGAGCTCCTCGCAGAGGGCCGGATCGACGGCGTGATCAGCCTTGGCGGATCCGGCGGGACGGCAATCGCCACGAGCGCCATGCGTGCGATGCCGGTGGGCATGCCCAAGATCATGGTTTCAACCATGGCGTCCGGCGACACCTCGGTCTACGTCGACGTGAAGGACATCACGATGATGTACTCCGTCGTGGATGTCGCCGGGCTCAACCGGCTCTCACGGCGGATCCTCGCCAACGCGGCTGGTGCCGTGTGCGGCGCCGTTGAGCAGGAGATCCCGGCGGCCGAGGACAAGCCGCTCATCTCCGCCACGATGTTTGGCGTCACCACACCGTGCGTTACCCGCCTCCGGGAGACCCTTGAGGCGAAGGGCTTTGAGGTCCTCGTCTTCCACGCAACCGGCAGCGGCGGCCGGGCCATGGAGGCCCTGATCTCCGATGGCTTCATCGTGGGTGTAGCCGACGTCACCACGACCGAGTGGTGCGACGAGCTGATTGGCGGCGTCCTCTCCGCCGGGCCTGACCGTCTTGACGCGGCCGGCAAGGCCGGGATCCCGCAAATGGTCTCGGTTGGAGCCCTGGACATGTGCAACTGGGGCCCGTTCGACTCGATCCCGGCCAAGTTCAAGGACCGCAACCTCTACAAGCACAACCCCCAGGTCACGCTCATGCGGACCACGCCCGAGGAGAACGCAGAGCTGGGCAAGATCATCGCGGCCAAGCTGAACGCCGCCACGGGTCCCACCGCGCTCTACCTCCCGCTCAAGGGCGTCAGCATGATCGATGTGGAGGGCGCTCCGTTCTGGTCGCCCGAGGCGGACAAGGCGCTCTTTGACGCCATTCGCGCCAACCTGGACCAATCCAAGGTTGAACTCGTGGAGCTTGACCTCGACGTCAACGACCCGGCGTTCTCCGACGCGATGACGACGCGTCTTCTCGGAATGCTCGCCGCCCGCTGACCCCCTGGGCGACGCAACCCCGGTTTGGGTCGCCCTCACCAAGTTCGTCGCGTCCCAGACAACCCATCTCGCGTCCCGGTCACCACAAGGAGAATCCGGCATGCCGTTCATTCCGCGCGCAGAACTCGTGCGCCGTCTTCGGGCAAACATCGACGCTGGCACCCCGATCGTGGGTGCCGGCGCTGGCACCGGCATTTCGGCCAAGATGGCCGAGGCAGGCGGCGCCGACATGGCGATCATCTACAACAGCGGCCGCTACCGCATGGCCGGGCGCGGCTCCCTCGCGGGCCTCCTGGCGTACGGCGATGCAAACGCCATCGTTGTGGACATGGCGTCTGAGGTCCTTCCCGTCGTCAAGCGCATGGCCGTCTTGGCAGGCGTCAACGGCACCGATCCGTTCCGGATGATGAAGGTGTTTGTCCGCCAGCTCAAGGAGATTGGCTTCGACGGCATCCAGAACTTCCCCACGGTGGGGCTCATTGATGGCGAGTTCCGCAAGAACCTCGAAGCCACCGGGATGGGCTACGACAAGGAGATTGAGGCGATCGCGGAGGCGAACGCTGCAGACATGTTCTGCTCGCCGTACGTCTTCGACCCGGACCAGGCCAAGGCCATGGTCAAGGCGGGCGCAGACCAGCTGGTTGCCCACGTCGGGCTCACTACCGCCGGGTCCATCGGTGCAGGCGTCGCGTTTACGCTCGATGAGGCCATCGACAAGGTCATGGCGATTGCCGAGGCTGGCCGCAGCGTCCGCAAGGACATCATCGTGATCTGCCACGGCGGACCGTTTGACGAGCCCGAGCAGGTTGGCAAGGCGCTCCTGCGCATGCCTGGCGTGCACGGCTTCTTCGGCGCCTCGTCGGTTGAGCGGCTCCCAACCGAGCGCGCGATCCGCGGGCAGGTTGAGGACTTCAAGAAGCTCGCCGTCGCACACTGACGGCATCGGCGGCGGGTTGGCCCAATGGGGTTGGCCCGCCGCAGCTGATTGGCCACCGCTGGCGCGTGCGAAGGCGTGCGCGGCTACTTCGCGCTCTTGAGCACCTCAAGTGCCTTGAGGAACTGGGTGTCGCTCAACGCCGCCACCTGCGCGGCCGTCAGGTCCTGCAGGTCGTTGGGGTAGAGCTCCGTGGCGGTGGCAGGCAGCGTCACGGCCACGTCCGGCACGATGCCCTCGTGCCAGATCGGGTGGCCGGCGCGGGTCAGCCAGCGCTCAATGCCAATCCGCAGCGATGAGCCGTCGGCAAGGTCAAAGCGCCCCAGCACGGTGCCCGTGCCAAATGTCTTGACGCCGACAACCTGCGCACGCCCCGCGTCCTTGATGGCCCCGGTAACGATCTCCGCGGCGCTGGCGCTGTCCGCGTTGGCGAGCACCACAAGCGGCTCGCGCGTCCAGAGACCGCCCGGGATCACGTTGTTGTCGGTGCTCTTGCCGCTGCGGTCCGTGGACTGGTAGACCACGCCGTCGGGCACAAACTGGCTGGCCACGATGACCGCCTCGTTGACGTAGCCGCCCGGGTTGCCCCGAAGGTCAAGGATGATCCCCTTGGCGCCGGCCTTCTGCGCGGCTGCAATCGCATCGGTGACCGCCTTGCCCGCACCGCTCGCAAAGCTGTCGAGCCGGATTATCGCCACGTCCTGACCGGGCACCATTGCCCAACTGGACAGCGGCAGGTCAAACTTGCGACGCGTGATCGTCGCATCGAAGTTGGCGACACCCGCCCGCTGGATTGTGAGGGTCACGTCCGTGCCCTCAGGGCCGCGGATCTTGGAAACGATCGCGTCGGTGGCCAGCGTGGTCACATCGGTGCCGTCCACCTTGAGGACAACGTCGCCGCGCTTGAGACCCGCCTTCTCGGCCGGGGTGTTGGGGATGAGCACGCCAATCTTGACGCCGGTGCCGGCCTTGAGGTCCACGGACACCACCTGAACGCCGATGCCGACGAACGTGCCCGAGAGCGACTGGTCCATCGCCTTGGATTCGGCTGCGGTAAAGAACATCGTATGGCCGGTGTCGCCGATTGCGTCGGTCATGCCGCGGATAGCGGCGTAGGCAAGCGCCTGGTTGTCAAGCTTGTTGGCGTCGACGTAGTTGTCTTGCAGCTCGTGCCATGCCTGCACGATGAGCGCCAGCTGGGCGTCAGCGTCCGAGGGGTAGGCCGAGCCCGCCGCCACGCTGGGCGCGGGCGACGTGGGCGCGTTGGTGGCCTGACCCGTGGCGAGCCCGGCCGTGAACATGACGATGGCCAGGACCGGCGCCAGTACCGCAACCAGCGCGCGCGGGACTCCGCTCTTAGGCGGCGAGAACCGCACGATTGGCGGCGCGGGCGGAGCAGGCGCGATTGGCGCGGCAGGGACGGCCGGCTCCGTGACCAGCGTTGGGTCGTTGCCGACGGCAGGATCGAGCGGTTCGGTCATGGGTGCAGGTTGGTCCGCAGCGGGCCGCGACACAGGCGGCTGGCAGCATCATGCCGTGTTGCGCCGGATCTAGCGTTCGCGCACCAGCCGCCGAGCCGCCCGGGTGGCGCGGACGAAGTGGCGCAGGTGGTGGATTGGCTTGACGTGACTGGGCTCACCCGCGTAGATCGTGGCGATGGGGACCCACGCAAGCGGCCAGCCGCGGCGGATGCACACGGCGATCATCTCCACCTCAAGTTCAAACCCGGCCTCGTGGCTGCCGGTCATGACCTCGGCCAGGCGACGGCCCAGCAGGCGATACCCGGACTGGTTGTCCGGGATGTGCCGGCCCACTGCCCACGAGAACGCTGCGCCGCCAACCGTGTTGGAGAGGCGACGCACGGGTGGCATCTGCGAGAAGTTGCGGCAGCCGATGATGAGCTCCGGCCGGTCTCCGGCGCCAACGGTGCTGAACGCCTGCAGGAACGCAGGGATCTCGGCAGGATCGTGCTGGCCGTCCGCATCGAGCGTGAGAACGCCCTCGTAGCCCTGATCGAGCAGGCCGTTGTAGTACTCCATGACCTCGTCCATAGTGTCGCAGGTCTTCCGACGCAGCAGGATGAACTGCTCGGGCGGCGCCTTGTGGGCGGCGTTGCCGTCACGAGGACGGAACAACTCCCTGAGGGCCTTGTGGCGTTCACTGAGCGTGCGCTTGTCGCCTGCGACGCTGGTGACCATGTCGAAGACGTGGAACTGCAGCTTCAGACGGGCCACGGGATCGACGTCCTCCTTCTTGAGGAGGTGCATGGTCAGGTTGAACCCGGTGATGACCTTGTCCTTCGGGCC
>CAIXZV010000524.1 GCA_903924005.1 uncultured Chloroflexota bacterium
CCGAAACGCCGCGCGCAGTCACCGCATGTATGCCGCGTGCCCGAAGGCGGGGCGACGATGGGCCGACGTACCCGCCGCGGGCCGGCTTCACGGGCGTGTGGACGTCGATCGCCCGCGGCCAAACATGGAGTGCATACGCCGGAGCGGAACGGGGGGGCGCGGCCGGGGCGAACGGGCGGTCAGCCGCGGGCAAGCGCCCGCTCCGCAAGCGCCCGCTCCGCAAGCGCCCGCTCCGCAAGCGCCTGCTCCACAAGCGCCTGCTCTGCAAGCACGAGCGTCCCGGCCGGACCCGCCATGCCGCCCAGCCCAGCCGCAACGACAAACCCGGCAGCCTGGTGCGCGGCCACGCCCGGGTAGTCGCGCAGTTCGCGCGCCGTGTGCAGCGCCGTGGCCTCCACAACGCGCGGCATCGACATGAGCCCGCCGCCCAGCACGAAGCGCTGCGGTGCCAACACGGCGGTGATTGACCGCAGGCCCGCCGCCAAGTAGCGCGAAACCAAGTCCACGGCCCGCGCCAAGTCAGCGCCCGTGAGCGTCTCCGCGCCGCGCCCAAACCGGTCCGCAACGGCAGGCCCCGACGCCATGCCCTCAAGGCAGTCCCCATGGAACGGGCACCGCCCGGGAAAGGAGTCCCCCGCCACACGCGGCACGGCGATGTGGCCCATCTCCGGGTGCCCTAGCCCGTGCACCACGCGTCCGCCCGCTACGGCCCCGCCGCCGATGCCGGTCCCGATGGTCAGGTAGACGAAGTTGGCCAGGCCGCGCGCGGCGCCCCAGCGCCCCTCGGCCAGCGCCGCGGCATTGACGTCCGTGTCAAACGCCGCCGGTACACCAAGCACATCGGTGAACGGCCCAACCACATCCACCCCTGACCAGCCGGGCTTTGGCGTCGTGGTGATGTGGCCCCACGCGGGGTTGCCAACCGTCAGGTCAACGGGTCCAAACGAGCCGATGCCTACCGCCCGCGGGACCAGGCCCTCGGCAAGAGCAGAACGGAAGAACGAGGCAGCTTCAGCCAGGGTGGCAGAAGGCTCGCGCACGTCAACCCGCACAGACGCGCGGATGTCGTCGGGACCGGTGCCCAGCAGGCAGACGATCTTCGTCCCGCCAAGCTCCACGCCAGCGAGCAGGTCAGCACCCAGCTCAGCACTTTGTGATGTTGAGGGCAAGCCCACCGCGCGACGTCTCCTTGTCCTTGTTGTGCATGTCGGCGCCACCCGGCGCATCGTCAGGATCGCAGCATCCAGCGACACATGGTGGACGCCATCGCCCGCCAGCGCCATGCGCTTGATGCAGGGGATCTGCGCCGGGCCGCCCGCCGGCGGCACGCATAGGCCCAACCATGGTCGAGCCTGACGGGCCGATGCCAATCTTGAACAGGTCGAAGACGCTGACAGCCATATGGGCTCCGGAGACGCTGCGCGACCCGGTCGAGGCTTCCGTGCAGGATTAGATCCGCCGCGCACGTCGCGCACGTGGCGCACGCACGCGTCCCGCGCCGATCCGCAGCACAATCGGTCCATGCGAATGAGGGCGTGCCTGTGACCGAGCACCTCCGCGCCGGCGCGACGGTGGCGCTCCGCTACGGCCGCGGCACGTTGCCGCTGGCGCTGCCGGTTGCCGCGGATGTGATCCGGCCCCGCCACAGCGCGCCACTGGCCAATCCCGCAGGCGCGGTGGCCGCGGCGCTCGTCCGCCCCCTGGCTGGCGCCCCGCTGCGCGACCTCGTGCCGAGCGGTGCATGTGTGGGTGTGTCGGTGTGCGACATGACACGCCCGTTCCCTTCGCGCCTTGTGCTGCCCATCGTGCTGGACGCCATCCCGGACGCGCTGGTCACCGTGTTCATCGCCTCGGGCACCCACCGCGCCTGTACGCCTGAGGAGCTTGACGCGATGCTGGGCCCGGCGGTCATGGCACGGGTGAGGGTTGTCCAGCACGACGCGTTTGATGCAGCGGCCCACACCCCGGTGGGTGTCATCCCTGGCTCAACCACGGTGGCCGCGCTGGACGCCGCGTTCCTTGCCCAAGACGTCCGGATCACGCTGGGCTTTATCGAGCCCCACTTCTTCGCGGGCTTCTCGGGCGGACCAAAGATGGTGGCACCCGGCCTCGCCGCACTTGACACCGTGCTGGAGCTCCACTCAGCCGTCCGCGTTGGCCATCCAAACGCCACGTTTGGCGTGCTTGCGGGCAACCCGCTGCACGAGGGCATCGCCGCGGTGGCGGAGCGGGCCGGCGTGGCCTTCAGCCTGGACGTCACGCTCAACGATCGCCACGAGGTCACCGCCGTCTACGCCGGGTCGCCGTGGTCCGCGCATGCGGACGGGTGCGACGTGGTCCGCGAGACAGCGATGGAGCGCGTGGCGGCACCATACGACATCGTCGTCACCACCAACAGCGGCTACCCGCTGGACCAGAACCTCTATCAGGCCGTGAAGGGCATCTGTGCCGCAGCGGGCATCGTCCGCGATGGCGGCGCCATCCTGCTTGCGGCCGAGTGCGCAGACGGACTCCCTGCCCACGGCCGGTACCGCGAGTTGCTGGAGCGCTGGGGGTCGCCAGCCGCGTATCTGGCCGCCCTTGCGGCAGGCGAGCTGCGCGCCCACGACCAGTGGCAGGTCCAGAAGCAGGCCCTTGTGCTGAAACGCGCTCGGGTGCTCGTCCATGCAGGCGGCCTCACAAGCGCGCAGATCCAGGGCGCCTGGTTTGAGCCCGCATCAGACCTGACCGCCTCGCTGGCCGATCTCGTTGCCGCCTACGGTCCCGGCTGCCGGGTGGCCGTACTGCCCGAGGGGCCCCAGTCCATCGCCTTCCTTGGCTGACGTTGCCGCCGTCCCAGCGTGGGTGAGAACTGTCTGCGGCGATGGGGTTGAAACCGCCGAGCGCTCCCGGTGGGGCTTTCGCCACGACACCTGGCTGGTCACGACGGCAACCGGGCGACACCTCGTTGCCCAACGCCGTGCGGGCGGCCCCAACCCAACAGGCGACGCCGCGGCCACGATCCGCAGCGTTGTCCGGGGCGCCGGGCTGCCCGTGCCGGAGCCGGCCGGTGCGGGCTGGGACGAGGCCGGGCGCATGATCGTCACGATGCCGCTGGTACCCGGGATGGTGGCGGCAGACCTGCTGGGCGATGACGCGGGCGCAGAGCGCGCCGGGGCGATGTGCGGCGCCGTGGCGGCTCGGCTTGCAGGGCTGGATCCGGCGCTCATTGGCCCCTTGGCACCCTCCTGGACCGCGCTGCAGGGCCCGTGGGCCACGGCCGGCGGCCTGCGCGACGCCATCCCTCTCTGGCTGGACGCCGCCGCGCCGGTCCTGCCCGTTGGTGCCCACACCATGCTGTTGGGGCTGGCCGAGCGAGCCGCTGCGGAAACCGCCCGGCGCGGCACCCGTCTTGCGCACGGGGACCTGGCGCCGGTGAACCTGCTCGCGGCCCCGGGGCCCGAACACCTAATTGCAGCCGTGCTGGACCTCGACCGCACCCGGCTCGCCCACCCGGGATTCGACGCCGCGTGGTTTGGCTGGGTGCTGGAACACCACCATCCGGCCACGGCAGAGGCGGCACTCCGCGGGTACGCGAGCGCCTGCGGAACAGCGGAGACACCTGCGGCCGCCGCATGGCTGCAACCGCTTGTGCTCCTGGAGCGCCTCGCGGAGGCGGCGATGGCGGCCGACGCGGCCGACGCGGCCGACGCGGCCGACGCGGCCGGGCACACCGGGCACACCGCACCCGCCGGAGCCGCCGAGCTCGACCGCTGGGCAGCGAGGCTTGCCGCAGCCCTGCGCTGATCAGGCGCGGGCCGTGGACTCCTGCGCCGTGGAGGGCAACGCGGGAGCATCACCGTCAAGCAGTTCTTCCAAGCCCCGGAGCAGGGTCACGGCACCCATGCCGCGGAACAGCGATGCCGCACGCTCTGCCGCCGCACGCGCTCCCGGCGCGTCAGGGGCCAGCATCGCCCGAGCCCGCCATAGCAGCGCCGCCAGGTATCGACCCTCGCCAGCCTCAACGATGGTGGTCGCCGCATCCATGGCCTCGAGACGCGTCAGGTCTCCGGCGAGAGCGTCGGCGCCGGCCCCCACGGCATCAAGGAAGGACTTGTGCAGACGGCCGTGTGGCTTCGTGTTTGCCGCGGCGCGCACCGCCGCCAAATCGCGCAGTTCGAAGGCCGGACCGAAGATCTCAGTCGAGGCATCAAAGCCCAGCCGCTCGTAGGTCTCGCGGTTTCGCGCCAGCATTGCCATGCAGGCCTCGAGGTCGCCTGCAGCAAACGCGAAGTCAAGTTCGCATGTCGCGAGCGCCAGTTGGATTTGCGGGTCCGCCAATGAGCGAGTCGCCTCCCGCAAACGCGTCGCGAGCCGCTCTGCCTCGGCCCGGTGACCCCTGTACACCAGCACCGCGATGTAGTTCACCGCCGGAACCACGCTCCATGGATCCGAGCTCTCGTCCAGCCCGCGGCCGTGGACGAGCGTCCCGAGCCAGTCCCAGTCGCCCATACCCAGCGCCATGTTGGAGGCGTTGCCGGCGAGGCTTGCGGCCCATTGGTCGTGGCCCAACTGGTCCGCCCGCTCTATCCCGGTTCGGACCACCTCGGACGCTTCTCGGAGATCCTCCCAGCTTGACCATGCCGAGAAGTTCATGCGCGCCCGGAACTCTGCCCGGATGTGGCCGCCACGCTCAGCAAAGGTGACAGCACCGCGGAGCAGCGCCATCGCCTCCAACGGGCGACCCGTCGATGCCAGAGCCCAGCCCTTGCTTGCGAGCAACTCCGCGACAACCTCAAGCAGACCGAGGCCCTCGGCAAGCGGGAGCGCCTCCTCGATCACGGCTGCCGCCCGGACCGGCTCGCCCGCCATCAGCAGCGCGCGCCCAAGCTCGGCGATCAGCCCAACGCCATCGGCCGAACTCGCCGCGGCGTCTCCCAGCTCCTCGCGGGCAGCGCTGAGCTCGGCAACAGCGTCCTGGGGCATGCCGCGGGACAGGTGGGCGCCGGCACGGGCAAACACCGCACGGGCGAGCAGGTCGGAGTCGCCGAGTTCTCGGGCGACGGCAGCGAGATCCGCTCCCTCCTCGAGGATGAGATCAACGGCGTTTGCGTCGTACAGGGCACGCAAGCGAACCCCGCGCAATCGCAGCCGCGTGTCCGGATCGCGTGCCAACTCGACGGCGTCAGCAAGGTACCCAGCCGAACCCGCATACGCGCCGATAGAACGCGAGCGGCCGGCCGCAGCCTCGAGGGCCGCAAGCGCCCGCGTCCGCAGCGCGTCGGCCGCCTGGTCCTCGCCCGCGGCCCGGACCGCCTCCACATAGTGCGCCGCCACGACACCGGCGAGTTCTTCGGCGTTCTGCGCGGCGAGGGCCTCGGCTGCTGCGATGTGGCGAACCTGGCGCTCACGGCGCGACAGCCGGCCGTAGGCCACCTCGCGCAGGACGCCCTGGAGGAAGCGGTACTGCCCGCGTTCGGGCGAACGCGGATCGTCGTCAAAGGCAAACAACTCGCGGGCCACTAGCCCGTCCAGCACGCGCCGTACGGCATCGGCCGGTCGGCCTGCGAGCGCCGCCACCGCCTCAACCGTGAAGCTGATCCCCAGGACCGCGCAGTGGCCCACAAGGTCGCGGGTGTCCGCATCAAGCGCGTCCAGCCGCGAACCCAGCAGCGCCATCAGCGAGTCCGGCACGGCCAGGCCGGCCAAGTCCCCCACTAGGCGGAAGCGACCGTCGGTCTCGGTGAGCCGCCCCTGGTCCAGCAGCATGCGGACCGTCTCCACCGCATACAGCGGAATGCCCTCGGCCCGAGCGCGGATGGCGGTGATCGCCTCGGGCGGGATCCCCGGCGCCAGGCCAAGCAGCAGCATCTCCATCGCATCGTCGTCAAGCGGGGCGAGGTCCAGCCGCAGGTGGTTGCGCACGGCGGCGCCCCACGTGGGCCGCGACTCCATCAGCTCCGGGCGGGCCAGCGCAAGCACCAGGATTGGCTTGCTCCGCGCCGACGCCAGGAGGCTCTCGATGAAGTCCAGCAGGCCCGCATCGGCCCAGTGGAGGTCCTCAAACACGAGGATCGTGGGGCCACGGTCAGCAATCCGCTCAAACAGCGTCCGCCACGCAGCCGTGAGCTCTTCCGCCCGGCCGCTTGCGGCCCCCTCAAGCCCAAGCAGGGTGGCCAGCCGCGGCTCGACGCGCGCCCGCTCATCGGCATCGGGGAGGTAGTCGGCCGCCATCGCAGCCAGCTTCTCGCGCGCCGTCACGGCGTCATCGGCCTCGGCGATGCGTGCCCGCTGGCGGACCATCTCGCCCAGCGCCCAGAACGCCAGCCCGTCGCCGTACGCGGGCGAGCGGCCCTGGTGCCAGTAGATGTCGTCGACGAGCCCGTCGATGTACTTCTGGAGCTCCCACGCTAGCCTGCTCTTGCCGATGCCGGCGATGCCGGTGACCGACACCAGCCGAGCCCGGCGCTCGCGCGCGGTCTGGAGGAAGACCTCCTTGAGCAGGCGAATCTCGTCGTCGCGGCCCACAAACGGCGGCTCCAGCCTGGTGGAGCGGCCGGTGCCCATGCGCATGGCCGAGACGCGGACGGCCCGCCACGCGGCAACCGGGGCGGTCTTGCCCTTGAGCACTTGATCGCCTGCGGGCTCGAAGTCGATGGAGGCCTCGCTGGCGTGCATCGTCGCCTCGCCCACAAGCACGGCACCTGCCGGGGCGGCGCCCTGAAGACGGGACGCCGTGTTGACGAGATCGCCCGCCACCATGGACTGGCCCTCGGCGCCGAGATTGACGGCGGCCTCACCGCTGAGCACGCCCGCGCGAACGAGGAGCGGTCTTCCCGCTGGCGTGCGGAGCGCCTGCGCCGCGTCCACGAGGTCCAGCGCGGCGCGCACAGCCCGTTCGGCGTCGTCCTCGTGGGTTGTGGGGGTGCCCCAGACGGCCATCACCGCGTCACCGATGAACTTCTCAATGGTCCCGCCGTAGCGGCCCACCACGTCGCGGCAGAGCTCGTAGTAGCGGCCAAGCAGGTCGCGGACGGCCTCAACGTCCGCGCCTTCGGCCATCGTGGTGGAGCCAACGAGGTCCGCGAAGAGCACAGTGACAAGGCGGCGCTCAACTGACGGCGCGGACGCGGCGGCGGCAGCGGGTCCTTGGGCTATCCGGGCAGCGGGCGCTTGAGCTATCCGGCCAGCCGGCGCGGCTCCCCCGCCGATGGGTGCACCACAAGTGCCGCAGAACCGGTCGCCCTGCTCGTTGGCCGCACCACACGACGGACACGGGGCGGCCATCTCGGTCCCGCACGATCGGCAGAAGCGCCGGTCAGCGCGGTTCTCGGCTCCACAGGACGCGCAGGAGACGGTGTCGGCAGCCACAATCGCGACAGCGTAACGGCAAACGCCGCGCGCGGCTACGGGGCAGGCGCGGCGGGCGCCTGACGGGGTGCTCGTAAGGCCCCTCCCGTCGCTCGACGGATGGGCAATTCACCAGTGACTTGCAACGGTGCCGTCAAGCGGGCCTCGAGGCCGAAAGTCCACCTTCCTCCGCTGAACCGTGGAGACGACTGCCTGTTCTGAGTCAGGGGTGAATACCGGGGCCGGGCCTAAGAGGGCGTGGGCCACCCGTGCGGCCGCTACTCCTCTGCGAGCACGACAACCCGGTCAGCCAGCGCGAACGAGAGCCGGGTGTCGCGCCCGGGGTTGAGCACAACGCCGTAGGCAGCCGCCTTGTCATCGGCTTGCGCGCCGATCCGGTAGCCCATCGCCACCTCGCCCCGCCGCTGCGCCGCCTCCTGGACCGTCGCAAACGAGACGTCACGGCCAAGCGCCACGTACTCGGCCGCCTCACGCAGGTACACCTCGGAGCCGCCGGAGTCGAACAGGTCGCGGAAGACCTCCGCCAACTCCGGCGTCTCGGCCACCTGGGCCAGCAGCAGCGACAGGACGCGGGCGCTCACGATGAAGTCGTCCGCACGGGCAACCTCGGCCAGCTCCCGGTCCCGGACGTCAAGCATCTCCGACACGATGGAGAAGTCACGGCCACCCTTGGTGGCGATATCGCGCAGGTGCAGCAGCGTGACCAGGGTCCTGGCGTCAGCCGATTCCGCCGGGCGGTCATCGGACTCGCACAGCACCACGACGTGGTCAAACGAGGCGACGTCCAGGTCGTCAAGCAGGTTGCGGTGGGTGGTGTCCGCGGCGCGTGCGGTTGCCTTGAGGTGGCGCAGGCCCTGGAGCCTGCCGATGTCGGCCACCACACGCTCCACGGCAGAGACGGCCACCAACTCCGAGCCAGGCGCCACGTAGGCGTCCAGCTGGCTCACGATGGTGGCGCCGCGACCGTTCCAGCCCAGCACGAGGATCCGCTCGGCGATCTCCTCGTGCGGGCCTGTGGTGGCAATCGCCGCCTCGTCCACCGCCGCGGGCGCCGAGGCCACGCGTGTGGAGCCATGATCCTCCGCAAGGACCACCAGCCGATCGCCAGCATCGATCACCCGGTCGCGCGGCGGGTTGAGGTGGGCGTGGTCGTCGCGGACAAGGCCAATGGCCACGCCACCGGTCACCAGCTGAACCGCATCGCCAAACGTGCGGCCAACGAGCGCGGGCAGCGCCTCCACGTGGAACTCTTGGCCCGCGAAGTCCAGCAGCTCCTGGTAGACCACCGACAGACCGGACTGGCGGCAGGTCTGGGCGATGATCCGTGCGAGCAGGTCGTCGGAGAGGATCAGGTTGACGTCGTCGTGGCCGATGAGCTTGGCCACGCCCGCGTTGGCGGGCTGGCGGACCTCGGCGACGATGCGGTACGGCTCAGCGCGGCGGCCGGGGCGCCCGGTCAACGCCAGGATCGTCTTGAGCACGCCAACGTCGGGGTCGTCGCCCTCCGGCGCCAGCACCACGATGGCGCGCGCGGCGTCCGGGTTGGCAATCTGGAGATCGCTCAAGTCCGTGGGGCGGCCCGAACGGCAGACGATGCGGGCGTGCTTACGGATGACGACGCGGTCCCGGATCTCGCGCTCCATCTCGGTGCGGTCGCGGTCCGCCATGACGACGATCGAGGTGCGCCGGCGGCTTGCGCCTGCCTCCAGGAGCTCGCTGATCACGGCGAACACCTGCTGGCTCCAGCCGAGGATCAGGACGTGGTCCTGCTCCAGCACTCGGGAGCGGCCTTGGCGGAGCGCGTCAAGCTTCTGCTCAAGACCGCTCGACAGGATGCCGATGAGCGTGCTGATCACGAAGATGCCGCCGATGGTCACGCCCAGCATGCCAAGCAGGAAGCCCGGGCTGCCCTCGTCGCCGCCCATGGTCCCCGCGTCAAGCGTGCGCATCATGGCCATCCAGAGGAGCTTGATGGGGTCGTTGCCGTCATCGCCGTGGACGAAGAGGATGACGATGACCATGCCCACAATGACCAGCATGGACAGCAGGGCGAGGCCGGCGATCAGCGCGACCGTGCCGCGCTCCATGAAGCGGTCAAAGGCGTAGCTCAGGCGCTCGCGCACCCCGGCGCGGCGCGTGGTCGTGGTCATCGGCTGGCCTCCCGTCCCTCTCGGCGGCGGCCGGACCTGCTCCCGACGCGCGCGTCGGGCGAGTATAGGAGGGCGGCAGTGCTCCCGTTTCCTCTACCGTCCTCCCGGGAGACGGTAACCAGCGCGCACCTCTCTACGGTTCTCCCGGAGAACCGTAGAGAACTTTGGGGTCCACGGGAACGGCTGGCCACGCAC
>CAIXZV010000525.1 GCA_903924005.1 uncultured Chloroflexota bacterium
CCAGCTCCAGCCGGTCGCCTCGGTCAACGACTGGGGGATCCTGTCGGAGCCCTGGATCTTCGCCGTGGACAAGACCGGTACGGTGCGCAGCTCGTTTGAGGGCGTGGCCTCGGACGCCGAACTCAAGGCGGCCATCGCGGCGATCGCCGGGTCCTGACCCTCGGCCTGTCAGGCGGTCAGCACGCTTAGCAGTTCTTCCCAGCCGGCGAGATACGCATCCACGTCCTCATCCTGCGCCGGAACTGAGCACACCGGCCCCGCCCCAACAATCGCCTCCCACACGCCGCGGTTCGCAAGCCAGATGCGGATGAGCCGCGTCAGCAGGTCGTCAGCGGCGGCCCGCCCTTCGGCGCCGTTCCGGATGGGCGTGGGCTGGAACGTGTACCCGGAGCGCGGCCCAAGCTCGTGGATGTGCCAGGGCAGCCCGTGGCGCGCCACGGACGCGCGCATCCCCGCGGCCAACCTGGCGCCAAGTCGCGCGGTGTGCGCGTACGCCTCGGGCGTGAGGATCTCGGTCATCACCGCGCGGGCGGCCGCCATTGCAAGGGCATTGCCAAAGATCGTGCCGCCGATCGCGATGAGGTTGGATCGCTCCCCATCCGGGCCCTTGCGCTGCTCCAGGACCGCTGCGATCTCGTCGGTCATGCCCCAGGCGCCAAACGGCAGCCCGCCGGCAATCGACTTGCCCGCCGTCACGAAATCGGGCGCCAGCCCCCAGCGCGCGGTCAGCCCACCGGGCCCCACCACCTGCGTGTGCGTCTCATCCATCGCCAGCAGCGTGCCGGTCTCGCGGGTGAGGCGGCGAAGGTCCGCGTGGAAGCCATCGGCCGGCATGAGCAAGCCGATGTTGTTGGTGATCGCGGGCTCGGTGAGCACCAGCGCCACGTCGCGCCGCTCCAGCGCCACGGCCAGCGCCGCCGGATCGTTGAACGGGACGATGACCGTGCCCGCCGGCGTGTCGCGCGGGATGCCCCGCTCGCCCGGCACCAGACGCCCATCGGCGTCAAGCTCCACAAGCGCCTCATCCAGGTGCCCGTGGTACATGCCGTCAAAGAGGAGCACCTTGTCGCGGCCGGTGACAACGCGGGCCACGCGGATCACCTCGGTGTTGGCGTGCGTGGCGGAGCTTGTGTACTGCCATTTCGACAGCCCGAAGCGGCGGCCAAGCTCCTCGGACACGACAATCGCGTCTTCGGTTGGCAGCAGGAACTGGTTGCCGCGGGCGATCTGGGCCGACACGGCGCGGACCAGCGGCTCAGGCGCATAGCCGCAGAACATCGACATGTCGGCGATGTTGAAGTCGCGGTACTCGTGGCCGTCCACATCGGTGAAGTGCGCGCCGTGGCCCTCGGCCACCCACATCGCGTCATGGTGGTAGCTGCCGCGCAGCCACGCCATCGGGACGCCGTTGGGCATCACCTCGCGACCACGGGCCAACAGCGCGGCGGACTTGGGGTGCGCCACAGCGAAGCGGGCGTCCTCCGCATCTTTGAGCGCACGGACGCGGACGCGGTCCACACCGGATCGGCTCTGCTGGGCGTTCATCGGTGTCGAGTCTAGGGGCTCCGCGGCCGCGTCACCCGCCACACGGGTGAACGGTTTCGCGACGCAACGACTCACCCTTCTGGCGCACGGTTTGTTGCGCCCATCCACCCTGCCGCGTGACAAACCGTGCATGGCGCGGGTGGATCGTTCCATGACGGAACCGTTCACCCGCCGGACGGGTGAACTCTGCGCGGGTGAAGGCTGCGCGGCTCGAGTCTAGGGGGTCGCGTCCTCAATCCGGTAGACCACGCGGTCAGCACCGTCCAGCCGGAAGAAGGCCTTCACCGGCGACGAGCTCGCCATGTGCTCAGCCAGGTGCCCCGGTGGAAACTGCGCCCCGTTTTCAAGAACGCCGATGCGAAAGTCTGCCTCGGTGCCATCGGCAAAGCGCAGCGTGAACGCCTTGACGTCCGCAAGGCCTGCGGCGTCGATGTGCACGAGGACGCCCACGACGGGCGACACGAGCGGGGCGGCCGATGCCGACGAGCCGGCCGACCCCGACAGGACAGACGGCGATGCACCTGACGCGCCGCAGCCGACAACCGCCGCGCCGATGAGACCCGCCAGCACCGCAGCCGCGAGCGCCCTCGCGAGCCCCCATGCGAGGCCGCGAGCCAGCCTCA
>CAIXZV010000526.1 GCA_903924005.1 uncultured Chloroflexota bacterium
CATGCCGAGCCCGCTGATGTCCTTGCCGATCCTGTCGAGGATGAGGACATCGAGCGATGCCACAGGCAGACGGGCCATCGCCGTGTCCGCCTCAGTCAGCAGCTCGCGTTCGCGCGCCTCCATGCCCTCGGCAGGCACGGCCTCAATGCGTCGCAGTCTGGCTTGGCCGTTCTCCACGAGGGCCAGCCCAAACGGGATGGGCACCTTGGCCAGCGTGTGGGCCGCCACGGCCGGGATCAGCCGATCGAACGTAGCAAACCCCTCCCGGTGGAACGTGTCGGCACCCTTCTGCTTGCCCAGGCCAATCGCGATCATCTTGAGGAGGCCGCTCATGATTGGTCCCGTGAAATCCGTGTGCGGCTTGACCCGGTTGACCGGGATCACGAGGTCCGCCTCCTCGTAGGCGTGGCGGTCCACGAAGACCGGAATGCCGTCGGCAACCGAGCCCAGGGCAACTGTCTCCATGCTCGAGCGGATCTCGCAGCCGATGGACTCCGCGGTGATGCCGAGTGACGCGAGCACCGCAAGCTGGCCCTCGGCGGTAGCCGCGCCGTGGCTCCCCATGGCAGGGATTGCGAACACCTCAAGGCCGCGGGCGCGGAGATCGGTCACGAGCGCCCGGGCCACCTCGTCAATCCGGTCGATGCCGCGGCTCCCAAGTGCAATGCAGACACGCGAGCCTGTCGGCAGCAGATCCGCAACGGCGTCGAGTGCCGCATGGACGGCGTGCGCGACGTCATCAATCTCGGCGGCATCCAGGCGTTGCCGGACCAGCGCCCAACGCGGCAGGCGATCGTGCCGGAACACGGCGAGCGGATCTCGCGAGGGGCTAACCCCGGTGGGGACGGGCTGGAGGTGGTCGCCGTCCGCGATCATCGCGCTAGATCGTCATCGCGGTGAAGCCGCCGTCCACGCGGATGATGGCGCCGGTCACGTATCCCGAGGCAGCCGGGGAAGCAAGCCAGACAGCGGTGCCCACAAGTTCAGCGGGCTCGCCCAGCCGGCCAGCTGGCGTGTGGCCCATGATCGCGCGCAGGCGGTCTTCGGACAGCAGCGCGCGGTTCTGCTCGGCTGGGAAGAACCCGGGCGCAATGGCGTTGACGCGGATGCCCTGCGGCGCGAGTTCACGGGCGAGGTACTGCGTGAGGTTGTTCAGCCCCGCCTTGGCCACAGAGTAGGTAAGCACGCGCGAGAGGGGCGGCCCGGACGAGGCCGACGAGATGTTGATGATTGATCCTCCGCGGCCGTGATCGATCATCGACCGCGTGAACACCTGGCACGCAAGGAACACGGACGTCAGGTTTGCGTCCAGCAGCCGGTGCCATTCCTCAAGCGTGATCTCGAGGAATGGGGTGGAGCTGTTCACTCCAGGCGCATTCACAAGGATGTCTACAGGGCCAAGCGCTGCCTCTGCGTCACGCCGGGCGCGCTCCAGGTCCGCCGGATCCGTTGCCTCAACCGGGATTGCCGCTGCGCGGATCCCCTCGGCCTCCAGCGCGGCAACCCGGGCCGCGCCGCGCTCCATCGACCTGCCGAGGACAGCCACCGACGCGCCAGCCGCGCCAAGCCCGTGGCAGATCGCCCCGCCCAGGACGCCGGTCCCGCCGATTACCGCGGCGACCCGCCCTGTCAGGTCGAAGGGTCCGGAACTCGTCATCGGCCGTCGCCTCTCCAGTCACAGTGCCCGGTCCCAACGCACTTTCCCGTACGCCGTAAACCGTGCTGCGCGTCGACCGCCTTGCACGGGCGCTGTCCGAGGGTCTATTGTAGGACAATCAACCGACTTTCGTGCGGGAGCAGCGACGCGCAATGACGCAGTACGTGTTCGATCCTGGCGATGCCGTGCGCTATCGGTATCCGACGCACACAAACGACCTCATCATGGATCGTCGGGATGCGACGGCGGCTGAGGCCTTCTTCGTGATCCTGGAGCCGGGCGAGGCGCCGCCCGTGCACACGCACCCGGATGCGGAGCAGGTGTTCTTCATCCTTGAGGGTGAGGGCCTGCTGGGCATCGGACCAGAGTCGCTGGAAACCTACCCGCTCAAAGTTGGCGATTTTGTCCGCACGCCGCCCGGCATCGCGCACTCCGTGCGCTGTCTTGGCGAGAAGCGCTTTGTCTACCTGAGCATTGACTGCTTCACCAACGGCCCCGACCCGGCCGAGCCCACCTGGGACAGCCACGTCCGCACCATGTGTGTGACCAACGGCTGGGAGTTTGACGCGGTCAAGCGCGGCCGCATCGAGGACGGCTCCGGGGCTATCCCGGGACGCTGACCTAGCTGACCTAGCTGACCTAGCTGACCTAGCTGACCTAGCTGACCTAGCTGTCCAATCGGCCGGTCCGACTTCCGGATTTGCGCCACCTGTACGCGGAGCCGACATGATCAAGCACTACGCCGACCTCGCCGTCTCGCC
>CAIXZV010000527.1 GCA_903924005.1 uncultured Chloroflexota bacterium
GGCCAGCGGCGCAAACCGCTCCGGCATCCCGCCGATGATCGCCAGCGCCATCGGCAGCCCCAGCGCCCCCGCGCGCACCACGCTCTCGGGCGTGCCGCCCACGGCAATCCAGACGGGCAAGGGCGACTGCACCGGCCGCGGGTAGACGCCCCGCCCGTCGATGGCCGCGCGGTGCTTCCCGGCTGGCCACGTCACCACCTCGGCGGCCCGGACCTCGAGCAGCAGCTCCAGCGCCTCGGTGAACAGCGTGTCGTAGTTGTGGAGATCAAAGCCAAAGAGCGGGAACGACTCGATGAACGAGCCGCGCCCGGCCATGATCTCGGCACGGCCGTCCGAGAGCAGGTCCAGCGTGGCGAACTGCTGGAAGACCCGGACCGGATCGTCCGAGCTCAGAACGTTGACCGCGGATGAGAGGCGGATCCGCCGGGTCCGCGCCGCCGCCGTGGCCAGCACAACCGCTGGGGCGCTGACGACGAAGTCTGGCCGATGGTGTTCGCCCACGCCAAAGACGTCGAGGCCCACCTGGTCTGCGAGGACGATCTCCTCCACCAGATCGAGCAGCCGCTGCTGCGGGCTTGCGCCTGGCCCCAGCTCGCCAAAGGAGTAGAGGCCAAGCTCGAACGTTGCGTCGGTCATGCGGAAGCGCTCCCGTCGGCTTCCTGCAGCGTGGTGGGCGCGCCGTGCACGGCGGGGATCACCCCCAGCCGTCCGGCCTGGTAGTCCGTAAAGGCCTGCATGACCTCGTCGCGCGTGTTCATCACAAACGGGCCCGCCCAGGCAATCGGCTCGCGGATGGGGCGCCCTCCAAGGATCAGCACGTCCATGGTGGGGGAGCGGCTCTCCTGCACCTGGTCAGCAGCGAACGCGATCGCGTTGCCAGGTCCAAACGCCGCCAGTTGGCCCATGCGTGCAGGTCGGCCCTCGGCGCCCACCGTGCCGCGCCCCGCAAGCACGTAGCCAAGCGCGTTGAAGTCCGCCCGCCACGGCAGCGTCAGCACTGCACCGGGAGACAGCGTGGCATGCACCAGCGTGATGGGCGTGTAGGTGGAGCCCGGGCCCTTGTGGCCGCCCACCTCGCCCGCGATGACGCGGATCAGCGTGCCGCCGTCAGGCGAGGAGGCCAGGGCGACTTCGGCTGCCCGGATGTCCTGATAGCGAGGGGCCGCGAGCTTCTGGACGCGCGGCAGGTTCACCCAGAGCTGGAACCCGTGGAAGAGCCCGCCGCTGGCAACCAGCCACTCCGGTGGCTTCTCGATGTGGAGGATCCCGGCGCCTGCGGTCATCCACTGTGTATCGCCGTTGGTGATGACGCCGCCGCCGCCGTTGCTGTCGGCATGCTCAAAGACGCCGTCAAGCATGTATGTCACGGTCTCGAAGCCGCGATGCGGGTGCCACGGTGTGCCCTTGGCCTCGCCGGGCGCGTACTCAACCTCGCCCATCTGGTCCAGATGGATGAACGGGTCAAGGTCCTCCAGCAGCGCGCCGGCAAAGGCGCGGCGGACCGGGAAGCCCTCGCCCTCGTAGCCGCTTGGCGCGGTGGTGAGGCTCTTGATGGGCCGCTGGCGCGCGGCCAACGGGTCCGGGGCGGCGATCCGCGGCAGCACGGTGATATCGGCGACGGTGACGGCGGGCATGGCAGGACGCCTCATGCAGAGTGGTTGCGTGTGCAACTATTGCACAGCACGGCCGATGGCGTCAACGAGCGCCAGCCCACGCCGTACCCTTGGCGGGTGACTGCCGACGCCATCGCCTCCGCTGCCCCCGACGCCGTGGGCGCGCTCCTGCCCGCGCTCCGGCGTGCCATCCGGGGCGAGGTCCGCGGCGATCTGGCAGCGCGGGCGCTCTATGCCTCGGATGCCTCCAACTACCGGGTCGTGCCGGGCGGCATCGCCGTGCCGGAGACGCCCGACGAGCTGGCGGCGTGCGTTGCCCTGGCCGCGGAGCACGGTGTGCCGCTCACCATGCGCGGCGCCGGGACCAGCCTTGCGGGCAACGCGATGGGGCCGGGGCTGGTGGTGATCGCGGGGCGCAATCTGGCGGGGATCCTGGAGTTGGATCCTGCGGCTAGGACGGTCACCGCGCTGCCGGGCACCGTAGTGGATGCGATCAACCGCGCCGCCGCGCCCCACGGACTCGGCGTGGGGCCAGACCCCTCAACGCACAGCCGCGCCACCGTGGGCGGCATGGCTGGCAACAACGCCTGCGGCTCCCACTCGGTCCGGTGGGGGACCACGGCGGAGAACACGCTGGGCCTCGAGGTGATCACGGCCGATGGCGTCCGACGGCGCCTTGGCCAACTCGCCCCAACGGCACCGGGCGCGACGGACGGTGTGGGCGAGGCCATCGACAGCCGTCTCGCCGACCTGCTCGCCGTCCACGGCGAGCGCATCCGCGCCGAGCTGCCGCCGTGGCCCCGCCGCGTCAGCGGCTACGCGCTGGACTGGCTGCTGCCGGAGCGCGGCGGTGACATCGCAAAGGCCCTCGTGGGCACCGAGGGCACCTGCGCGGTGATCTCTGCGGTGGCAATGCGCCTTGTGCATGTGCCGAAGTGGCGCGGCCTGCTAGTCCTCGCCTTCGCGGACGACGTGGCGGCGGCCACCGCTGTGCCGGCCCTGCTGCCACACCAGCCGCTGACCGTCGAGAGCCTCACGGCTGACCTGCTTGCCGCGGGCTCCGGCGTTGGGGACGCGGGTGACGCCATCGCGCAGCGTCTGGGTCTTCCGCCCGCCGGGGCGTGGCTGCTCGTGGAGGCCGCTGGCGACGCGCTCGCCGCCATGCGCGACCATGCCCAGCGGCTGGCCGCCGCGATCGGCACCGTGCCCGGCCGTCCCGACGCCCTGCTGGTTGAGGACGCAGGCGCCATGGCCGCGCTCTGGCGGCTCCGTGAGGACGGCGCCGGGCGCAGTTCCCGCCTCGCCGACGGCACCCCCGCCTGGCCGGGCTTTGAAGATTGCGCGGTGCCGCCGGACCGGCTCGCGGTCTATCTGGGCGATCTGCGTGCGCTGCTGCGCGACCACAACCTGCGCGGCATCACCTACGGGCACTTCGGGGAGGGCTGCATCCACCTGCGCGTGGGCTTTGGGCTGGACCGCCCGGGCGGGACCGAACGCCTGGCGGGCTTCATGAGCGCGGCCGCAGACCTTGTGGTGAGCCACGGAGGAACGCTCAGCGGCGAACACGGGGATGGGCGGGCCCGGGGCTCGCTGCTGGACCGCCAGTTCTCGCCCGGGCTGATCGAGGCATTCCGCACGTTCAAACGGGCCTGGGACCCTGCGGGGCTGCTGAACCCCGGGATCATCGTGGACCCGGCGCCGCTTGACGCGGATCTGCGGCGGCCGCGACCCACCGCGCTGGACCTGGCGCCGGTCCTCGCGCATCGCGACGACCATGGCGATGCCCGCGCCGGGCTGGAGCGCTGTATCGGCGTGGGCCGCTGCGTCTCCACCGAGGGCACAGCCGCCATGTGCCCCAGCTACCGCGCTACCGGCGATGAGCAGCACTCCACACGCGGTCGGGCGCGGCTGCTGCAGGAGATGGCCGCTGGCGTTCTGGCCCCGGCGGGCTGGGCGTCCGAGGAGATACGAGAGGCGCTGGACCTGTGTCTGGCCTGTCGGGCCTGCCTGACGGACTGCCCCACCGGCGTGGACATGGCGTCCTGGAAGTCCGAATTCCTCGACCACCACTACCGAGCCAAAGGCCGACCGCGCGCCCACTACTCGCTTGGGCGGCTGCCGCAGTGGCTTCGGCTTGCGCGGCGCGTACCGGGCGGGTGGCGGGTCGCCAACGCCGTCACGGGCTTTGCTCCCGCACGCCGCCTCGCCGCGCGCATCGGGGGGATCAGCGGCGAGATCGGCATCCCGAAACTGGCGCCGAAGACGCTCGCGCAGCAGGCGCGCGCCCACCGGGCCGGATCAGGCCGAAGCCGGGTGATCCTGTGGCCGGACACGTTCACCAACCACCTCGACCCCGGCGTGGGCATGGCCGCGCTGCGGGTGCTGGAGGCGGCGGGGATCGACGCCGTGCTCCCTGACGGCGACGTCTGCTGCGGCCTGACCTGGTTCACCACCGGGCAGCTGGCGGGGGCCCGGGAAGTCCTGCGCAACACGCTGGCGACCGATGGCCTGGATGGCGACGAGCCTGTGCTGGTGCTCGAGCCCTCGTGCGCTGCCATGCTCCGCCGGGACCTGCCGGAGCTGTTGCCGGACGATCCGCGCGCGGCCTCAGTGGCCCGTCGAGTTGTGACGCTGGCCGAACTGCTGGAGCGGGCAGGCTGGACGCCGCCCGAGACGCCGGACGAGCAGCGCGTGCGGGCGGTGGTCCAGCCGCACTGCCACCAGCAGTCGGTGCTTGGCTTCGACCCTGACAGGCGCCTCCTGCGCGCAGCCGGGATCGAAGCCTCTCCTGAGGTAGCTGGCTGTTGCGGTCTGGCGGGCAACTTTGGCGCCGAGGCTGGCCACGAGGCGGTATCGCGCGCTGTGGCGGAGCTGGCGCTGCTGCCTGCCCTCCGCGCCGCGGGGCCGGCGGCGAAGGTTGTGGCCGACGGGTTCAGCTGCCGCACCCAGGTGCGCCACGTCGACGGTCGCCGTCCGAGCCACCTCGCCGAAGTTCTCGCAGACCGCCTAAACGGGTCATGAGCACCCGATAGCCGATAATGGCGGCGAGGCCGATGGCCGTTCAGAGAGGGTGCACATGCGCGACTGGCCCATCGGTGGGCAAGGGGGATCCGGATTTGGCGCGGGCGAGCCGCAAGACGGCGCACCCGGTGACGGGTCCCGCCGCAGCACCGGCCGACCGGTGGAGATCGTGGGGCCGCACTTGCGGATCACCGGCCGCCTTGAGCTGGGCTCGTTTCAACGGGTGACTGATCTCGTGAACAGCACGAGCGGCCTCTTTCGGCTCACCCAAGCCAGCGTGCTCCTGCGTGACGGCCAGCCGTCCAATCTCGCGGTGGGGGACCTTTGGGTGTCGCCTGCCGAGGTCACGGTCATTGCCGAGATGGAGCCCCTTCGGGACCGACGCGCCAAGGACATCGTGTTCGTGAGCAAGTCGCCGACGCCGCTCGCCATCGTCACCCCAGGCCACACCGTCACAGGCAGCATCTTCACCCCGCCCGAGGCGTCGCTCGAGGTCTTCCTCCAATCGGCCGAGCCGCCCTTCTTGCCGATGACCGGCCTGCGGGTGCGCTCGCTCATCGACCGGCACGTGGAGGCGGAGTACCCCTTCGCTCTGCTGAACCGCCGGCACATCATCGCTGCCAGTCCCCTGCCGGAGACTCCCCAGACGACGTCGACCTCGCTCTTCGACCGCCTGCGCTGACGCGAACCGCGGTCAAGAGCGGCTGCCCGCTCGACTACTTCCCGAGCAGCTCCGGAATGGTGACGAAGCCAAACCCGCGAGCACGGAACCCGTCGATCACGCCCTGCAGCAGCTCTGGGGTAAGCGCCGGGCCGACATGGAGTAGGACAATCCCGCCGGGGCCCGAGCGAAGCGCCGCGGCCGTGCCGGTGGCGACGGTCGTGTCGGCCGTTGTGTCGGCCACGCTGTTGGACCAGAGCACGATGTTGGGATAGCCGTCCGCAGCAACAAGGGCGTCAGCGCTTGCGCTGTTGTAGCCGTATGGTGGTCGGAAGTAGGGGATCAGGCTGGTGCCGGTGATGCGGTGCCACGCCTTCGCGGTGAGGTCCAACTCTTTCGCTAGCTGCGACGCGGTCAGATGGCGGATGTCCACGTGGCTGTAGGTGTGATTGCCAACCGGGAAGCCGGCCGCTGCAACCTGCTTCCAGAGCGATGGCGCCCGCGACAGGTAGACGCCGTTCACGAAGAATGTGGCGACGACCTTGTTGGCCACGAGGGTGTTGAAGATCTTCCGGAGGGCAGCGGGGCTGTACCCGTCGTCAAACGTGAGGGCAACCACGCGGTGGTTCGCTGGGCCGCGATACGAGACGATGGCCCCATCCACCACGGTCGTGGGGATTTGGCTCGGCAGCGCGCTTGGCTCGCTCGTCTGGTCAGTCGTGCCGGAGTCGATGCCGTGGCCGGGCAAGTTGTTGATATACACCAAGGGGACGGCGTCGTCGCCGAGCGGGATGTCGGCGGAATTCTCGACGGCAGGACTTGCCGAGGACGTGGGCACCGCCGACCGAAACGGCGCGACGGTGCTTTGCACCACCGGCGTTGCGTGCACCGGGACCGCGTCCACGGAGGGCGGAACCCCGCCGAGCCCCGAGAAGACAAGCGCCGGAACACCAATCAGCGCCGCGTACTTGACGGTTCGCCGGACGGGCTTGCGCATTGCGCCCAGGGTGACGTGCGCTTGAGACGCGCCAACACGCTCTGGGGCGGGCTCGCCCTCGACACCGTCGCCCGCGGGTGCAGGTCCAGCGGCATCGTCGTCCGCAGCTCCGTCCGCAGTATCGGCCACCTGGTAGACGCCGAGCGCCTGACCCGCACTGCGACGCAGTGCGCCAGCGAGGCGCGAGATCCCGGACGGGCCACCGTGGGTCTGCGCACCATGGGCGCCATCGGCTGCA
>CAIXZV010000528.1 GCA_903924005.1 uncultured Chloroflexota bacterium
CCTCCTGATCGCTTCGACTGCACTACCAGGACCGGTCGCAGCGGCGGGCTCGCCGTCGCTATCCGACCAGCCCACGGCCGCGCAGATTCAGGCGACCATCGAAAACTTCCTTGCTGAACGAACGGCTCGGATCACTGGCGAGGCAGCCGTAGCCAGCGGGAAGGGTCTCGGCTTCGCCCAAGGCCTGATCAGCGCTCTGCCGGATCAGCTCGCAGTTCTCGACGCTCGCCGGGCGGCGATCCAGAAGGACCGGATTGAGTACACCCAGCCCATGACCGAGGTCACGCTGGGCTGGGTCACGCGATCCGGCGACACACTCACGGTGACCGCTTCTGAGCTCACGACGCTGCACTTTCGCAAGGTGAAGGGCGATGAACCGGACTACACCGCCTACCGCGAGGAGCATGTATTCACCTTTGCGCAAGCGGGCACCACTTGGGTTCTCGCCAACCAGCAACCGTTGATTTCAGACGGGATACCGCCGATCACCGAGCCAATCAATCCGTTCGCGACCGGCGATCCGTCCCTCATCGACGCGGCATCCTCGTCGATCTACCAGGCGCCGGGCAAGCTCGTCGATGGAAAGGGCATTCCGAGCGGCATCACCCCGATGGCCATCCCCCCGGGACTGAATTACACCGCAATGGTCAACTACGCAGTTAAGTTCTGGGACAACTACAACCCCACGTACCGGTCCTTTGCTGGGTCCGGCGGCGATTGCACCAACTTCATCTCCCAGATCATGCGCGAGGGCGGCTGGACGTTCGTTCTGGGTCTCTGGAACGATGACACTCACTGGTGGTACAACGCCCTGAACCAGACGCACTCCTGGGCCGGAGCACAGAATTGGGCGAACTTTGCCCCGACACGGACGACATTCCTGACCAACATTTGGCAGATGGGAATTGCGGACGTCCTCCAGATGGACTTCAACAAAGACGGGATAAAAGACCACTCGCTGCTCGTCACCAAGGTGACGACGAGCGAGATCTACATGACGTACCACTCGACGGACACGCTCAACCGGCCGCTATCGGAGCTGCAGATCCTGTGGGCAGGTGACTGGTTCTATTCGTATCGAACGTAGTGCCTTGAGGCGGCCATTGTGGGCGGCGATCGGGCTGGTCCTGGTCGTCGCCGCTTGCTCGATCCTTCCATCGGGCTCCACGCCAGCTACGGAGCAGGCCGCCCGGGAACGTCTGGTCACCGACTATCTTGCGGCGTTGGAAAGCCGCGATGCGACCGCGATCGCCGCGATGGTGTCCCCCCGCGTGAACCCGTCGGTCGACATCGCCACCGCCATCCGTGAGTACGGAGGCCTTCGACTTCATGACGTGCACGTGACCTGGCGAGGCGAGATCGAATGGGCGTACGCGGTTGCGACCGTGATAGGCACCGGCGACGACGGCGCGGCCCACGAGATCCGTGTGCCGATGTCTTGGGTTGACGGCGTCTACTACTTGGCGCTGGGCGAGGCGAACTCAAGCGGCGGAGAGGCGTCCCCGGAGAGCCCACTCCCCTAATTGGCAATGGGGCGAGCGCCGACCGCATCGCCGATGCCCGAACCCCCCGTCGAGCCCTCGGCTCGTCGACGACCCAAGCCGCCAGCACGTGGACGCGCGCCTCGACGCAGGCGAGGAGCACCGCTCCTCGGCGCCGTGGGCAAGTGGGGCGTCGCCGGGCCTGAAGATCACGGGCCGCGCGCTGGGCAATGTCGACTCGGACTTCGCGATAAGGGACGCTGGCGAGCCACCGCCAGAGGGAGGACCTGGGGCAGCGCGCTCGCGACCTTTCATTCGCGACGAGGAACTGCGGGCCGCCAGAGCGGGGCCGGGCGGTTGGCGACCGGCGGAGGACAGGACGCCTAGGCCTCGGCGTTCCAAGCGCCTGGTGCTACCTGCCGGCCGTGTCGCCGGCGTCCAGACATCAGGCTGCGCCGGTACACGTCACGGTGCACCGGAGCGTGGGACGCCTCCTCAACCCGCCTCCGGTCCGGCCCTATGCGCCGTCGACAAGGATGGAGAGGGCGACGATCCCGTTCTCGGCGCCCGGCACGCGCCCCCAGGCCAGGTGCGCCGCGTCGACCATCTCGGCCCGCTGGCGAAGGTACCCGCGCTCGCGGCCGGTCAGCTCGGCCCGCATCGCGACTGGATCGTCGACGACCGCAAGCAGGCGGGCGAGATCCCGCTCGTGCTTCCTGCGGGTGGGAATGATCATGTCAACTGGCCCCGCCGTGATCATCAGAACTGGCCCCACCCCCGACCGCTGAACTGACTGCTGGTCGGGTCGGTGATCAGGCCGCTGGCG
>CAIXZV010000529.1 GCA_903924005.1 uncultured Chloroflexota bacterium
GGGCGTCCGGCTGGTCCGCAAGGCGGCTTCGGTATTCCTTGGCGTCGGCTGAGAGGCCGGTGGCTCCCACGGGATCTCCAACAAGTGCGGTTGTGCCTGCAGGATGCCACAGACGGGCGTCAGCCTGCGTCGCTCCCTGCACGGGGCGTGGCGGCGTCACCCTCGCCAAGCTCCGGGCGCGCACCCTCGGGCCAGTCGTTGAAGAGCTCCGTCAGCCGCCGCCACGGGCGTGAGGGCGGCGTCGGGTCAGCGAAGTCCGAGGTCATGGCGCGGAGCGCATCGGCTGTCCGTGCGGTAAGCGCGTCCACGGCCTCACGGGTTGCGCGCCCGTCACCGCTGATGGGCTCCCCCACCCTGACGCGGACCCCGCGCCGAAACGCCAGCCACGATGTGCCGTTGATGGCCAGCGGGATCACGGGCACCCCGGCGCGCAGCGCGAAGTAGGCCGGACCGTCGGCGAGCGGCGCCAGCTCCCGCTCACCGCGATGGATCCGCCCCTCACCCGCGATAAGGATCACCCAGCCGTCGCCCAGCACCCGGGTCACCCGCCGCGTTGTCTCGCGCAAATCCGTCTTGGCGGGCCGATACGGGATCCCAAAGCCAGACCAGGCGATGAGCCGATTGCGGCCGCCGCGCCGCATGTCGGCCTCCTTTGGGCCAAACATCGCGTAATGGGGCGTCACGGGCAGGGCAGCCATCAGGACCAGCGGATCCACCCAGTTGAGGTGGTTGAAGCAGTAGATCGCGGGACCCGTCGCCAAGCGGTTGGGGAATTCAAGGCGGATACGCAACAGACCGCCGATGACGACGCGACAGGCAACACGCAGGAGCGCAACACGGAACCGCCGGTATTCGGGTGCAGGCAGCAACGGCGCAGGCATATCAGGCTCAGCCGCTCTGGCTCAGCGCCGTGTGCGGCTCAGGCTGCGTCAGGAGCGCGGCGAGCGCCACAAGGTCAATGTCTGTGATGCGTTCAAGCACGGCATCGGCGAGGGCGTCGGTCCCGGGGGCTGGCGGCACGGCGGCATTTGGCACCAGCACCACCACGGCGCCGGCCGCCCTGCCCGACAGCACGCCGTTGGTGGAGTCCTCAATCACCAGGCAGCGGCTGGCATCCACGCCGAGCCGCTCCGCGGCCAGAAGGTAGACATCGGGGTTGGGCTTGCCGCGGGCAACCTCATCGGATGACGCGATGGCGTGGAACACGCCGTGGAGCCCAAGGGCATCCACCGCCGCCTCAATCACCGCCGGGTGCGCTGACGACGCGATTGCCACCGGCACCTGCGAGGCGAGACGACGCACGGTTGCCGCAGCGCCTTCGATCACGTCGACCGTGCCTGCCCGGAACGCGGCCACCACGCCGTCAACCACCGCATCGCAGATCTGCTGCGGCGTCAGATCTGGAAGATCCAGTCGCTGCTGCATGATCCGTGACCACTGAGCGGTATTTCCGCCCATCACGGCCTGCTGGTCGTCGTCGGTCCAGATCCGCCCGTGCGCCTGGGCAAAGGCGCGCCGGATATCGTTCCAGCGGTGCTCGCTGTCCACGAGGACC
>CAIXZV010000530.1 GCA_903924005.1 uncultured Chloroflexota bacterium
CGGGAAGATAGCGCCTGCCAACAGGACCCCAGTGTCCGCGGCTGAGCAACTTGCATCCCGACAGTGCACCTCGGTCAGCCCCAGTGGCGTGGATCCGGAGACAACGAGGAGGCCCAGGCCGTCCGCACCGATCGCCAGATCCGCGCTGGTGGCGGCGGCGGCAATCTGACTGACAGTGGCACTCGTGCAGATGACATCGCTGCAATGTGCAATCTTCAGCCCTCCGCCGAAGCCGTCGTAATACGCGACCAGTGCCCGGTTGTCCGGACCCACGGCAATCGCTTGCGGCACGAGAAAGAGTGGTACCTGCCCACCCGTTCCTCCGGCAGCGATCAAGGTTTGGTCAGCCGCGGCACACGCGACGTCCTTGCAGTGGGCAACCACCAAACTTGGCAACCAACCCGATGCCAGGATCCCGTCGCGCGTTCCGAATGCCACGAGCGGCAGACCATCGGCGCCGATCACAACTCTTGGCCGCCCGCTAGACACGTTCCACGTGACGCCCAGCACAGGGCCCGCCAAGGAAGTCACGCTGACGCCGGTACACGCCACGTTGGTGCAGTGCGCAACCTTCACGACACCGGCGTCCTCGTACGCGATGATGCCGAGACCATCAGCGCCGATCACCACGGACGCGGCGTCGGCCGTGTTGGTGCTGGCTACTGTGGCCACCGTGACGCTTGTGCACGGCACATCCACGCAGTGGATGACCTTCAGGCTCTTGGCCACAGCGTCGACGACCGGCACAAGGCCCAGCCCGTCGGCACCGATCGCGATCTCGCCGGGGTACGTCGCAACGCCCCATCCCACGTAGTACGCGACGGTTGAGGATGCGCTTGAGCACGCGATGTCGATGCAGTGAGCGATCAGCGTGCCGCCCGTGAGGTTCCGCACGCACGAGACCAGGCCAAGCCCGTCGGTGCCAATCGCGACGCCGGCCGGGTGGCACGACACCCCCGTCCACGCTGTGCCATAGGGGGTTCGCCCGGCTCCCACGCCGGCGATTCCCGCCGCACCGGGGTCACCCTGGGCACCCTTGGGTCCTCGTGGTCCGGTCAGGTCCTGGCAGACTGCGATCGTGACGCCGGGGTCGTACCACTGCCCGCCGATGTTTGGCCCGCAGATCTGCCATGAGCCGTAGAAGGGCTCCGAAATCGCATAGTCGCCGTCCTTGCCGCCATAGCCATTGACCGGCGGCCCGGCTCCCGCGAGCAGGGTGCGCCCGTCGGGTCCTGGCGACGCGGCAATCAGCCCCGTGCCGGACCCGGGCCAGGCGCCGCCGGCCTTGGGGCCCCACATGGTCATCGTGTCGGTGGCGAGGTAGAAGTCGCCGTCCGCGCCGGTTCCCGCGCCCGGGGCGCCCGCCCCGGAGAGGACCGAGCTGCCGTCGGCGCCCGGGGCGCCGTCCCCGCCCGGGGCCCCGGGAGCCCCCGAGAGGGCCGAGCCCGCGCCCCAGCCGGCCGCGCCCCTCGGGCCGTACAGGCGCAGGGCCGCCGTGTCGAGGTAGAAGTCCCCGGCGATCCCGAGGCCGGCCGCCGGGGGCACCGCGCCCGAGCGCAGGTTGCCGGAGCGCTCCCAGGACACGCGCTGCTCGCCCGCCTTGCAGGCGACCGCCTTGCCCGACAGCAGCCGGAGGGCGCCGGTGGAGGCGCTGCGGCAGCCGTTGAGGACGCCGTTGGGCCCCGGCGACCACGGGGTCGCGCCCGTGGCGGCGCCGGCGGCGGCGCACAGGAGCAGCGCCGCGGCGAGCAGGGCCAGCGGGCGGCGGCGGAGGAGCCGGGAGGCCAGGCGCCGGGGGGCGCGGGCGGAGGGGGCC
>CAIXZV010000531.1 GCA_903924005.1 uncultured Chloroflexota bacterium
AGCCGCGGCCAGACCTACGTGAGCCCGGCGATCGTCACCCGGATGGTCAACACCTACGTCCTGCGCTCACCCGAGGGCTCGCTCGAGGACGCGTACGACACGCTGTCCGACCGCGAGAAGGAGGTCCTCCTCCTGGCGGCCGTCGGGCACACCAACCGCGAGATCGCGAAGGTGTTCCACCTCTCCGAGCAGACGGTCCACAACTACCGCGCGAACATCATGGAGAAGCTGGGCTTCCACGACCGGACCGAACTGCTCAAGTTCGCCATCCGGCGCGGGATCATCAGCATCGCGGACCTGTAGAAGGCCAAATCCTGCCAGAGGTTGGCAGCTCCGGCCCGACGGCGGCCGGCCCCGCGGCTACTTCACAGCGTCGATGGCTGCCAGCACCTTTGCCACGTCCAGCGTCCCGCTGAAGCGCGTGACCTCCTTGTTGCCGGCCCGGATGATGACGGCCGGCGCCTCGGACAACAGGATGGACTGACCCTGCGCCGTCTCCGTGGTCACCAGTGAGGCCATCGCCGGGTTCGCCAGACAGGTGTTGAGCGCATCGATGTCCAGCCCCAGGCGCGCACCAAGACGCAGCAGGTTGCGCGTGATGAAGATCCCCTGGCCTGGGCCCTGCGCGGACACCGCAAGCACGTCATGGACAAACCACGACTGGCCGTTCTGGTTGGCCGTGCAGCGGACCATCACGGCCGCCGCAACCGACTCAGCTCCGCCGAGTGCCAGGTCGTGCAGCTCTAGGCGTACTTTGCCCGCGGCAATGCGGGTCCGGAGCCCGGGTTCAAGGTCATTTGGTAGCGCTGCCATGTCCGCAACCTGGTAGTCGCCCCAAAGCTGGACGGTCACGGGCGCTGTCTTTGCGCCCGCCTCGAGACCCGTCGTGGCGGTGCCGCTCCACGGATCGCCTGACGGCGCAGCGGTTGGGATGGGCGCGGGCGTCACGCCAGCGGCTGCTGACTTGGCAGCGGCGTCAATCGCCGCTAGAAACGTTGATGCGTCTGTCCCGCCCAGCAGGCGCTGCCCTGCAAGATCGATCGTCGGCGTGGAGCGGACCCCGGATCGCACACCGGCGGACGTGTCTGCAAGCACCTTGGTGAACACGTCGTCACGGGCGATGCAGGTGGTGTACGCCGCGGCGTCAACGCCAACCGATGCTGCGATCGCCGCCAGATTGGCGGGCGCAAACGCACCCTGGTTCTCGCCGGCCTGAGCCGCATACACGGCATCGTGCATCGGCCAGTAGCGCGACTGCTCGCCGGCACACCGGACCGCAATGGCAGCATCAAGCGACTCGGTGCCGAGGAACGCGTAGTCGCGGTGCAGGACGGACACCGTCCCGTCGGCGATGCGCGAGACCAGTTGGGGCAGCACGGCGGTCGCAAACTTCGCGCAGAACGGGCACTGGAAGTCTGCCCAATACACGAGTTGCACCTTGGCGTCTGCGCGGCCAAGCAGCGAACCGTCCGACGGCAGCGACGCGTACCACGCCGCTCCCGGGGTGACCACCGCACCCGACGGCGCAGGCGAGGAGCCCGCAGGCAACCCCGAAGCCGATGGCGCGGTTGCGCGGCCGACACCGATGCCGGCCCCAAACGCCAGCACGAGGGCGAGGCCGATGGTGGCGAGGCCCGCAAGCCGGTTCTGGGTCCTGCGCGCTCCGCCCCGTTGATCGGTTGGCGGCTCCGGCAGGACGTCAGCGCCAAACGCCGGCACATAGGGGACGCCGGGGGCAAACGGGGCCGGCGGCCACAGAGGGGCGGGCTGGACGTTGTCGGACTCGGGTCCGGCGAAGGGCTCGGTGGGCTGCATCTGTCCATGGTGCCCGATGTGTCCGGACGATGCGCTTCGGCGCGCAATTCGGCGCTGCGTTTCGGAGCGCCCGACGCATACTGCGGACATGGCCGCTGCCGATCCGCAACCCATATCGCCGTCCGACGAGGCGCGCGAGCACCGCCACCGGACAAGCCTCCTTGCCCTTGCCAGTTCGCTTGGCGAACCGCTGGAGCCCGACGGCATCGCCCTGCGGATCCTCGACAGCGCAAGCGAGGTGCTTGGCGCCCGTCACGCCCTCGTGTACGTGGTGGAGCCGGACGGTCGCTCGCTGCGGCTGCTGGTCTCGCGTTCGTTTGGCCCGGTGGTTGCCGCCGCCTGGACCACCATCCCCCTCGATGCCGATGTGCCCGCATCGGCGGCCGTCCGGACCAGCCACATGGTGATCCACCCATCGGCGGCCGCGCGCGCGGGCCAGTTCCGGGGTCTGGCAGGTTCGGGCAGGCCAGTTTCGGCGTACGAGGCCTCGGCGGCCGTTCCGATGATCTTTGAGGGGCGGGCCGTCGGCGTCATGCTGCTGGGCTGGGATGGCGCTCGCGCTCTGGATGAGGCAGATCGCGCGTTCCTGCGGATGCTCGTGGCGCAAGCCGCCCAGGCCCTTGAGCGTGCCCGGCTGCTCGCGGCCGTCCGAGACCGCGACGAGCGTCTGCAGCTGGCCCTTGCCGCGTCGCGCACCTGGCTGTGGGAGATGGACATCGCCACGGAGCAGCTTGTGTGGCTGCCGGAGCCCGGTCCGGCGTCTGGCGTGCCAACCACGACGCGCGACTGGCTCGCCATCATCAATCCCGCTGACGGCCTGGGTATCCGCGGGGCTTTCGAAGACGCCCTGCGCGGCGCCGCACCCCTGGATGTCGAGGTCAAACTGGACCTCCCGAGCGGGGGCGAACGCTGGTTCGCCGCGTACGGCCGCGCCGTCCCCGACGCTCACGGCCGGCCAGTCCGTCTGGTGGGCAGCGCGCGCGACATCACCGAGCGCAAGATGGCCGAACGTGAGCTTGAGCGGCGGCTGGCCACGCGGGCGGAGTCAGCACGTCTGCGAGAGGCGTTTGTAGCGGTGGTCAGCCACGAGCTCCGCACGCCGATCACCACAATCTTTGGTGGCACCCGCGTCTTGGCGTCGCACTGGCGCACCATGGACGACGAAGGCCGCGAGACGCTGCTTGCGGACGTCGCGGACGAGGCGGACCGCCTCTACCGCCTGACCGAGGACATCATCGTGCTCACCCGCGCGGAGCACGGGCCTCTGGACGTGGGTGACGAGCCTGTGCACCTTGGCTGGGCGCTGGATCGGGCGCTCGTTGGATTGCGTGCGCGGCGGCCGGGGGCGCGCTTCGAGGTGCGCGTGCCCGGGGATTTGCCCGTGGTGCGGGGCGACGAGATGTACCTCGAGCACGTCTTGCGCAACCTGCTGGACAACGCCGCCAAGTACGGAGGGGCTGGCTCCACGGCACAGGTCACGGCGGTTGCCCATCCGGAGACCGACACGGTGGTCGTTCGGGTGGAAGACGAGGGCCCGGGCATCGACGAGACGGAAGCCGAGCGCTTGTTCGGGCTCTTCTACCGGTCGCCCGCCGTGGCGGAAACCGTGCCGGGCGCCGGCATCGGCCTCTTCGTGTGCCGACGGCTGGTGGAGGCCATGGGCGGCTCCATCGAGGGCCACAACCGGCCCGGCGGCGGTGCTGTCTTCACGGTCCGCCTGCCGCTCCACGGGTCCGACACCGACGGCTGACGCGCCGCGGCCGGTGCCGGTGCCGGTGCCGCGGCCCGAGTACCGGTGCCGCGGCCGGAGTACCGGTGCCGCGGCCGGAGTACCGGTGCCGCGGCCGGAGTATCACCGCTCGTGATAATCGCCACCGATTGCGGCGGCCGCGCAGTCCGCGACCGGTGCGGCGGGGTCTTCGGACGCCCTAACCGCGCGGATTATCACCGCTCGTGATGCGGCGGCCACTCCAAGGCGGGATCGGGCGGGTGGCACCGTCCGCAGGCCCGCGAAGACGCGGCGCGGGCACGAGATTGCTGGCAATTATCACGAGCGGTGATGAGGCGACAGAGGCGACAGGGGCGACGGCAGGCGGCACGGCAGGGGCGAAGAGCCGCCGCGGCGGTGATGCCCGATTGCGACTGGAGCGCAACCGAGCAGGCCGTGACCCTCCGGTACACTGCCGCATCTACCAATCGATACATGCCATTTGTTGGACGGTGATGCCATGAAAGTCGGCGTCGCCAGGGAGTCTGCGGCCGGAGAACGGCGCGTCGCTCTGGTGCCCGAAGCGCTCGGCAAGCTAGCAGCTGTCGGGCTTGAGATCCTCGTCGAGGCCGGTGCAGGCGCCGGTGCGGCCATCCCAGATCAGGCGTTCACGGACGCCGGCGCTCGGATTGTCAGCACAGATGCCCTGTACGCCGAGAGCGAGGTCATCCTCCGGGTCCAGAAGCCAACAACCGCCGAGGTTGCCAGGCTGCGTTCCGGACAGGCCGTCGTTGGCCTGCTCCAGCCGCTGCTTGATCCCGCGCTCATGGGAACGCTCGCGGCCGCCGGCGTCACGTCGGTGAGCCTGGACGCGATCCCGCGCACCCTCTCGCGCGCCCAGACGATGGACGCGCTCAGCTCGCAGGCCAACGTGGGCGGCTACAAGGCCGTGCTGATTGCGGCGAACACCTACGGGCGCTACTTCCCGCTGCTGACCACTGCGGCCGGCACCGCGAAGCCCGCCAATGTGCTGATCCTCGGCATCGGCGTTGCAGGTCTGCAGGCCATCGGCACGGCCAAGCGCCTCGGCGCGGTCGTGTCGGCGTACGACGTGCGTCCCGAGACGGCGGAGCAGGCGGAGAGCCTTGGCGCAAAGTTCGTCAAGCTCAAGACGTCCATCGACGCCACCGGCGCTGGCGGCTACGCCCGCGTCCTCACGCCCGAAGAGCAGGCGGCCCAGCAGGCCGAGCTCAACGGCGTCATCGCCAACCAGGACATCGTGATCACCACGGCGCAGATCCCGGGGCGCAAGCCGCCGGTCCTCGTGACGGCGGACGCCGTGCGCGGCATGCGCTCGGGCTCCGTGATTGTGGACATGGCCGCAAGCGCCCTCGGCGGCAACTGCGAGCTCAGCCAAGCCGGTCTGACGATCACCACCGACAACGGCGTGGTCATCGTGTCGCCGGAGAACCTGCCAGCCTCGATGCCGTCATCCGCCTCGCAGTTCTACGCGCGCAACATCTCCAACCTGCTGCTCAACATGGTCAAGGGCGGCGTCCTCGCCCTCGACTTCGAGGAGGAGGTCACCAAGGCCACCGTGATCACGCATGGCGGCGCAGTTGTCAGCGAGGCCGTGGCCAAGCTGCTTATGCCCGCGGGAGGCAACGCATGAACGGAGACCCCGCGGTCACCAGCATGCCCATCGACCTTGCGTTCACGATCTTCGTGCTCGCGATCATGTGCGGTGTGGCGGTCATCTCCAAAGTTCCGGCCACGCTCCACACGCCGCTCATGTCGGGCGCCAACTCCATCCACGGCATCGTGCTGGTGGGCGCCATGATCATCGCCGTGACCGCCGACAACCCCGTGTCCTACGTCATCTCGTTCCTAGCCGTCGCCTTCGCCACGCTCAACGTGGTGGGCGGCTACGTGGTCACAGACCGGATGCTCCAGATGTTCCGAAAGCGCCCCGCAGCCGCCAAGCCCGCGGATCCCACGGCCGACAAGGCCAGCAAGGCGGAGGGCTGACCGTGGACCTCACTCCGCTTGACGCCATCGTCCGGCTGATCTGGCTTGCCGGCGCCGTTGGCTTTGTCATTGGCCTGAGCCAGATGAACTCGCCCGCCACAGCGCGGACGGGCAACCTGATCTCTGCCTCCGGCATGGCGATGGCCATCGGCGCCACGGCGCTGTATCTCCTGGTCAGGCCCGGCGCCTCGTTCAACCTCACCGGCTGGATCATCATCCTCGTCGGCATCGCGGTTGGCGGCGGCTACGGGCTGTACTCCGCCCGCACCGTGAAGATGACCGCGATGCCACAGCTGGTGTCGCTGTTCAACGCGGTGGGCGGCGGCGCGGCCGCGCTCATCGCCATTGACGAGTACCTGCGCCACGCCGGGGCAGCCCCCGGTCTGCAGGAGAACGTCGCCACGGTCCTGGACATTGCCATTGGCTCGGTCACCTTCACGGGCTCGCTCATCGCGTCCGGCAAGCTGATGGGCCTGAAGATCACGCCGTCAAGGCCCGTCATGATCCCGGGCGGGCGCCTGGTGACCATCGTGCTGGCGCTCGTCGTGGTGGTCGGGGCGGGCTACCTCTTTACCGGCAACTACAACGTGGCCGTGATGGTGGCCATCCTTGCCGCATCGCTGATCTTCGGCATCACGCTTGCGATGCCCATCGGCGGCGCGGACATGCCCGTCGTCATCTCGCTGCTCAACTCGTTCACCGGCACGGCAGTGGCGATGGCCGGCTTCGTGCTGAACAACCCTGTGCTGATCATCGCGGGCGCCCTCGTGGGCGCATCGGGCGCCATCCTCACCAAACTCATGGCCGACGCCATGAACCGCTCGATCCTGAACATCATGATCGGCGGCTTTGGCGGCGGGGACTCAACCGTTTCCTCGGTGGGCGCGGGTGGCCCCGGCGGCTCGGTCCGCGAGGTGTCGCTTGACGATGCGGCCATCCAGCTGGCGTATGCGAGCTCGGTCATCGTGGTGCCGGGCTACGGCCTGGCGGTTGCGCAGGCGCAGCACGCGTGCCGTGAACTGGCCGACATCCTCGAGCACCGCGGCGTTGAGGTCCGGTACGCCATTCACCCGGTGGCAGGCCGCATGCCCGGGCACATGAACGTGCTCCTGGCCGAAGCCAATGTCCCCTACCCCCAGCTCTGGGAGATGGAGGACATCAACCCGGAGTTCAACCGGTGCGACGTGGCGCTGGTCATCGGCGCAAACGACGTCACCAACCCGGCCGCGCGCCGGCCCGGCTCGCCCGTGTCGGGCATGCCCATCCTGGACGTGGACCACGCCAAGTCGATCATCGTGATGAAGCGGTCGATGGGCCGCGGCTATGCGGGCATCGACAACGAGCTGTACGTGAACCCCAAGACCGGGATGCTCTTCAAGGACGCGAAGGCGGGTCTTGCCGAGTTGATCGCGGCGGTGAAGGGCCTCTAGCCCTTCGGTCGTCCTCCGGGCCACCGGCGGCGCCCCGTATTCACGCCGGACTTGGAATCGAGGGCGACATACGGAGCTCGGACCCCGAACCCGCGGTTCGCGGCCCGGGCTCAGCACGGCGGGGCGCCATCTGAGTCATACGTGAATACCGGCCCCGGCGGATCACTCCGCTGGGGCCTTTGCATTTGGGGCCGAGGCGCCAAGGCGAGGTCTCTGGGCTTGGACTTGGGCTTGGGCTTACGCCGGACTTGACCCACGCCAGACTCAGGACGGACGCCGGCGTGCAGGGCTCGAGCGCCAGAACGCAGCATTGGCATCCGAGGTCTGCACCAGGACCCGCCCCTTGAGTCAGAGCTGGGTCAAGGGGCTGCAAAGGGCCTGCAAAGGGCTGCGCTGGGAACGCGCGGGTGGATGATCCGCGCCTACGTGGTCACCCCGCAGATGATCGCCCTGGCCGTTCAGCAGGATCCAGGTCCTGATCAACGAGCGCGAGGGTGACGTGATCGCCCAGGCCGGCGTGATCGTCCAGTGGGTTGGCGGGTTCTACCGCTGGACCACCCGCGTCAGCGCCTACGCCATGCTGCTCACTGCCGCGTACCCGCCGTTCAGCCTGGACTGATCTCGGGGCAAACGGCGGCGGCACACACAGAACGGCCCCGGCGGAGCAATCCACCGGGGCCGCGTCGATTCGCGTCGGGGCAGGGGCGAGCCGTTACGGCGTGACCGGCGCCTCGCCAAACCGAGGCGTCGCGGCTGGGTGGCCCGCCGAGGACGGATGCACTCCGGTCTTGGCCGGCGCCGCGATGACCGGGACTGCCCCCATGGGCACCCAGGTGGCCGTCGTGTCGAAGATCCCGAAGTTCGTCGCGTAGTTGAAGACCACCTGCAGCGCAACCACCGCATGACCGCCCTCCGTCGGCGTGTCCATCGAGAGCGCGACGCAGCCGAGGCTTGTGTAGTGCGTGGTGTCCTGCCCGCCTCCAATGGGTCCGCCCCACAGCCCGCCAACGGCATAGACGTAGGCGACCACCAAGTCCACATGCGCGGCAACGGTTGGGTTCATGCAGATGTTGACTGCACCCAGGGCATAGCGGAACCCAAACTCGGAGACCGGTGCGACAAGGTCGAGCTGGAGGACCAGGGACCCGGCGCCCGGCGAGGTGACGTCGAGGACGTTTGCGTTGTTCACGATGGTGCCAAAGCTGCCAGCGTCGTTCCGGACCCACGCGGAAGGCCCGTAGACCTGGGTAATGGGGAAGGGCTTCAGAAAGCTCTCGCTGGAAAAGCCGTCCAGCTTGTCCGCGTTGAGGTTGGCCACCTTGACCGAGCTGTTGACCTTCAACGGCGGCGCGGTGAGCTTGGTGGTGATCTGGATGCCCGCGCCGTTGCCCGTCTGGGTCACCTGCAGCAGACGCGTGCTTGTGGCGCCCTTGACCGTGGAGACGGTGTTGACCGTGTCGACCGTGTTGGTCTTGCCAAGGTTGAACAGCGCGCCCAAACCGGTGCCGGCCGCGGCAGGGCCCACGGACACGACGGCAAGGGCGGCAATGGTGCCAAGGGCGGCAAGCAGGCGTAGACGCCGGGCGCGACGGGATGCGGACAGAAGAGACTCCCTCTCCACGCCGCGCAACGTGCGGCCTCGTCCCTACCCCTGAGCCGCGAAGCCTCCGCGATCGGGAGCCCCGCGTTCGACTGGCAGCGGAACGGCCAGCCAAACCGGTAGGCTGGGGTCATGCCGCCGCGCACCCGGTCAGCCGGGCAGTCAGAGACCCCGCCGCCGCCCGTCTGGCCGCGCCCAGCCAAGATCGCCTTCATCGGCAGCCACGGGATCCGCAAGACCTCGGCGCTGCTGGCGTTTGCGGCCGAGGTGCAGCGAGCAGGCCGCTCCGTGGAGCTGGGACGCGAGGTGGTCCGCGACAACCCGCTGGGCATCAACGAGGGCGCCACCGGCGAGGCGCAGCTCTGGGTGCTGGTGAGCCAGATCCGCCAGGAGCTGGAACTGGCCCGCAAGGCCGATGTGCTGGCCACGGACCGCGGCGTCATGGACAACTACGCGTACTACCTGCGCTCCTGCGGCGGACGCGATGAGTACGACGCCGAGGCGCTTGTCCGGCGCTGGTGCCGCACGTATGACCTTGTGGTGCGGCTGCTGCCGGACGTGGCGCTCCAGGCG
>CAIXZV010000532.1 GCA_903924005.1 uncultured Chloroflexota bacterium
CGGCAGGGCAGACCAGGCGGCATCGATTGCCACGCTGGCCGCCCACCTGTCACCCGGGGGTGTTGCGGTGGTGGACTGCTGGCTGCCCGACGCGGACGACCTCGCCCGCTATGACGGACGCCTGATCCTCGAGTGGGTTCGCGAGGAGCCCGAAACTGGCCGAACGGTGACCAAGACCGGCGCCGCCTGGTATGACCACGCGCTGCGGGTTGTGCGCCTGACGACCATCTTTGAGGCGTCGCACCCCGGTGGGCCGGCAACGCGCTGGGTTCGCCAGGACAGGCTTCGGCTTGTTGATCCCGATGAGCTGGCGGGCTTTGCGGAGGCCGCGGGCCTCGAGGTGGAGTTGCTTGCGGGCGGCTATGAGCTAGACCCGCTCGACAGCCGCTCCGATCGCGTGGTCCTGGTGGCACGGCGCCCGTAGGGGAGTAGCCGGACGGCCCGTTGACGCGCGTATCCGGGGTCTCCGGACGGGCCATTCGGCTGAGCCTCTGGAGCCGGGTCTGCGTGGTAGAGTCGGCCCGATGCCCGAGCAAATTCGCGTCCTCGTTGTGGAGGATGTGCCCCAGGTAGCCCAGTACATTCGCGGGCTGCTGAACACCCAGGAAACCATCCGGCTGCTCGATGTCGTGACAGACGGCAGCGTCGTGGCGGAGATGGTCAAGGAGAACCGCCCGGACGTCCTCATCGTGGACGCGCTGCTGCAGGGCTCACTCAAGGGCGGGGCGCTGATCCGGCAGCTTCGCGAGGCGCGCGCCACCGTGCCGCTGATCGTCCTCACTGTGCCGCAGCACCCGCTTCAGGCATCGCCCGAGTCTGGCATTGCCGCGGTGCTGTCAATGCCGTTCACTGGGTTTGAGCTCATCAACCGCATTCAGCAGGTGGCCGCTGACTCCGCTGCCGCGCTTGCTGCTGCGCCCGTCCGCGTCATCGCCGTCTACGCCCCAAAGGGCGGTGTCGGGCGGACCACGCTCGCCTACAACCTTGCGGTGGCCATGAACCGTGGCGGCAACCACCCCGTCCTGGTTGACGGCAGCCTCCAGTTCGCCGATGTGCGCACGCTGCTCAAGGCGCCGCCCGAAGCGCCGTCCATCCTGAACCTCCCCACGGATAGGGTGGTGGCCTCTGATCTTGACGCCGTCATCTGGCAGGACTCGTCCGGGTTGGATGTGCTGCTGGCGCCGCCCCGGGTGGAGATGGCCGAGATGGTCAACCCGCGGGACCTGGAGAAGACGCTCTCGCTGCTGCGCTCGGTGTACAGCGTCATCGTCGTGGACACCGCAACCGCAATCAATGACGTCACGCTGACCTTCCTTGATCAGGCGGACTTCATCCTCCAGATCGTCACGTACGACGCAACCACCATCCACAACACATTGGCCATGGCTGAGGCGTTCACCGCCATCGGGTACCGGCCTGAGAAGATCCGCTACCTCGTCAACCGGGCGGACTCGCTTGGCGGTCTGGACCCGGCCGTCGTTGCGGGGATGCTGGGTCGCAAGCCGGACCACA
>CAIXZV010000533.1 GCA_903924005.1 uncultured Chloroflexota bacterium
CGGCGGCCACATCGAGCGCCGCCGCAAACGACAAGGTGGTGAGCGAGTCGGTGTACATGCCGACGTCCATGAGCAAACTCCTCTGGTGGCGGCGTCAGCCGGCGCTGGCGTCCCGAACCGCCTCAAACGCGGCCACGATGTTGGCTGGTGGGACACCGGCCTGGATGTTGTGAACCGGGGCAAACACAAAGCCGCCACCCGGCGCGAAGTCGCGGACGCGTCGGAGAACCTCGGCACGGACATCGTCCGGTGTGCCGAATGGGAGCACCCGCTGGGTGTCCACGCCGCCGCCCCAGAACACGATGTCGCGGCCATAGGCGGCCTTGAGGCGGGCGGAGTTCATGCCCTTGGCGGACACCTGAACGGGGTTGAGCACGTCCACGCCAATCTCGATGAGGTGCGGGATGAGCTCAAACACGGCCCCGCAGCCGTGGTAGATCAGCTTCGCGTGCGTCTTGGCGTGAATGGCGTCAAAAAGGCGGCGCTGACGCGGCTTGATGAGCTGCGCATACGTGCTGGGGCTGATCATCCAGCCGCCCTGGGTGGCCACGTCATCCCCATAGATGTAGGCGTCCAGATACGGCCCCATCTTGTTGAGGTACCGGTTTGCCTCTTCGATGAGAAAGTCCGTGATCCCGTCGAGCATGCGCTCGGCAACCGCGCGATCCGCCACCATTGCCATCATGAAGGTCTCCATGCCGGCCAGCAGGCAGCCCTGCTCAAAGATCCCGGAGCCGAGATTGGCCGAGCCAACAAGCGCAAAGTCGGTCTCGGCACGGAGGCGGACTGCCTCGGCGCGGATTGCCAGAAGGTCATCCTCGGTCTCAAATTCGGGCCAGCGGTAGGCCGCCAGCGCCTCGTCGGTCACGTCGGGGATGGGGTGTCCGGTCCAGTCGTAGTAGAGGCCGCCACGTTTGGGCATGCGCAGCTTCGCGCCCCACGCGTCAGTCCAGGCCCAGTACTCACCGTCGTCAACCAGCACTGGCGTGAAGGCGCGCTCCCGCGGCAGTGCCACCACCCGAGTGTCCACACCCAGGCGAACGAGCAGATCCTCACCGAGATACGGGAGTTGCTGCGTCTGCTCAAAGACGACCCGCTCCTCGGGCGGCAGGCCAAGGTGGTCGCGCAGCGGTCCATACGCCGCACTGGTGATCGAGGTGGCAAGCGTGCCGCCGAGGTCAACGGGCACGCGATCCGGCGTCTGGTGGTTCAGGGCTGCCTGAACACGCTCCCGGGAGTTCACGCCCGGCCGCTCCGGCTGCTGCTGGCGCGGACAGCCAGCTCCACAGGCAGGATCTGCGCATCGGCCATCTCGCCAATCTCGATGGCCAGGACAAGCGTGTCCGCAGCGAGCCTGCCGATCTGACCCATGGGCGTCAGCACCGTGGTCAGACGCGGGTTTGACCAGGCGGAGAACGGGATGCCGTCAAAGCCCACCACCGCCACGTCCTCCGGCACGCGCACACCGCGGGACCGCAGCCCGTCAAGCGCCACAAGCGCAAGCGTGTCGTCGTAGCAGACGATGGCGTCAGGGAGGTCGGGGCCGATTGCCTCCGCCACAAGCGTTGGGTCCTCTCCAG
>CAIXZV010000534.1 GCA_903924005.1 uncultured Chloroflexota bacterium
CGGACGAGGTTCTCGACGCGGATCAGCTCGTCGCCAATCGCCGTCGGCGGCAGGGCGTCAGTGGCGGATACGGGGACGGGGTTGATGCTCATGACTCCACCGAAAGCTTGGCGGCTGCGTCCAGCGCGATATCACCCGAGGCATCGGGGCCCACGGCCGGCGCACTGCCGTCCGGGGTCAGCCAGCACCGGGAGAGCTGGTTGGGCGCAACCTGCTGGAGCGGCGGCGCCGTATCGCAGATGGGCATCGCGTACGGACAGCGGCGCTTGAAGAGGCAGCCCTCTGGCAGGTTGAGCGGGTTGGGCACGACGCCCGAGATGACCTCGAGGCGCTTGCGGTGCTCGCCGAGGCGCGGGATGGAGGCGAGCAGCCCCTTGCTGTACGGATGGTGCGGCCGCTCGTAGACGGTGATCGCGTCCGACTTCTCAACCACCTTGCCCGCATACATGACGACGATCTCATCGGCCATCTCGGCCACGACGCCCAGGTCGTGGGTGATGAGCATGATCGCCATCTTGTTGCGGTCGCGCAGCGCCTTCATGAGCTCCAGGATCTGGGCCTGGATGGTCACGTCAAGCGCGGTGGTGGGCTCGTCTGCAATCAGCAGCGACGGGTTGGTGGACAAGGCCATCGCGATCATCACGCGCTGGCGCATGCCGCCCGACAGCTGGTGCGGATACTCGGATGCCCGTCGGCGGGCATCGGGGATGCCCACGGCGTCGAGCATCTCGATCGCCCGCTCCATGGCCTCCTTGTCGCTGACGTGCGCATGCAGCGCCACCGTCTCGGCAATCTGGTCGCCGCAGGTGAACACCGGGTTGAGCGACGTCATCGGCTCCTGAAAGATCATCGAGATCGCGTTGCCGCGGATGTCACGGATCTCCTCGTCCGTCGCGGTAACGAGGTTCTTGCCCGACAGGGAGATCTCGCCCTCAACAATGCGGCCAGGCCGCTCGATGAGGCGCATGATCGAGAGGGCGGTAATGCTCTTGCCGCAGCCGGACTCGCCGACGACGCCAAGCGTCTTGCCATCCGGGATGGAGAAGCTGACGCCGTCAACGGCCTTGACAACTCCGTCACGCGTGCGGAAGTGCGTCCGGAGGTTCTTGACTTCAAGCAGCGTCCCGTTGCTGGACGCGGAGAGCGTGGGGGTCAAAGAAGTCACGCTCATTTCGCCTCGATGCGCTGGCGGGGATCGAGGGCGTCGCGAAGGCCGTCACCGAGGAAGCTGGCGGCAAGGACGACCGCGATCAGGACGAGACCCGGGTACCAGATCATGATTGGGCTGCGGAACACGTAGTCCTGCGCCTTGGTCAGCATGTTGCCCAGGCTTGCAGCCGGCGGCATGATCCCGAAGCCCAGGAACGAGAGCGTCGCCTCAACCACGACCGAGTCGGCGATGCCCAGGGTTGCTGCCACCACCAGCGGCGCCAGGGCACCGGGCAGGATGTGCCGGACGACGATACGGCGGTCCGAGGCGCCCAGCGCTTGCGCCGCCTGGACGTAGTCGCTGGTTCTCAGCGACAGGAACTCCGCGCGCACAAGTCGGGCGGCGGTTGTCCACCCGGTCAGGCCGATGGCGAAGACCACCACCCACATGTTGCCGGTCTGGAAGAACGCCACCAGCATGACGATGAGGAAGAAGCTCGGCAGCGACAGGATGATGTCAACGAAGCGCATGAGCGCGTTGTCGAGCCAGCCGCCCGCATACCCGGCGATGGCGCCGATCACGGTCCCGAGGGACACGATGATGATCACCGCGGAGAACGCCACCAGCAGCGAGGTCTGGAGTGCGCCCATCAGGCGGGCAAAGGTGTTGATCCCCAACTCGTCATAGCCCAGCGGGGCAGTGAGAGACGGTGGCTTGTTGATCAGCTTGAGGTCCGTCCTGGTGCCGGCCGTGCCGCTCACCCACGGGATGATGATTGCCGCTGCCACAAGGACAATCAGCACAATCAGCGCGATGACAGCCAGCTGGTGCTGGAGGAAGCGCTGGCGGACTAGCTGCCAATACGTTCGGACCGGGGTGAGGTCAACCTCGTCCACGTCGGTCTGGGACACGGCGTGGGCCGCGCGCGGGCCCTGCTCTGCTCGCTCCATCAGTCCGACCTCAGTACTTGATGCGCGGGTCAACGAACGCGTACAGGATGTCCGCGATCAGGTTGCCCAGGATGACCATGATGGCGCCGATCATCACGAACGCCAGCACGATCGGGTAGTCGCGGGTGCGCACCGCATCCACTGCCAGGTACCCGAGGCCAGGCCACGAGTACACCGATTCGGTGACCGCCGCGCCAGACAGCAGGGCGGGGATCGACAATCCGAACAGCGTGACGATGGGGATCAGCGCGTTGCGCAGCGCGTGCCGGTAGACGACGCGGTTGTTGGAGAGGCCCTTGGCCCGTGCAGTCCGCACGTAGTCCTGGCGCAGGACCTCCAGCATCGAGGAGCGCATGTAGCGGCTCCAGCCGGCGACCGCGACGATGGTCAGCGTTGTCACCGGCAGCACGAGGTGCCACAGCAGGTCTGGGACGTTCAAGCCGCTCTGGCCCAGCGTCTGTGCGCCAAAGAGCGGGAACCACTTGAGGTTTGCGCCAAACACCGTCCGCAGCATGAACCCCAGCCAGAACGTCGGCATCGCGTAACCGATGGTGGCCAAGATCGTGATGACCTTGTCGCTGCGGCTGTACTGCTTGACCGCGCCCAGAATCCCCAGCGGGATCGAGATGATGGCTGTCAGGACAAGCGAGGTGCCCATGAGAAGCAGCGTCGGGGGGATCTTGTTGCCCAGGTCATACAGCACAGGCTTGCCGTCTGTGAAGGAGTAGCCCCATGCGTCAGGGCGCCAGACCTGCGGAAAGGTTGTGATCCATGACCACAGCTGGTTGGGCAGCGGCTGGTCCAGCTGGTACAGCTTGATGATGTTTTCGATGACCGCGGGCGACACCCGGCCGCCGCGGAACTTGTCAACCGGTGAGCCCGGGGCAAGCCGGACGATAAAGAACGCGACGACCGCAACGCCGATCACGATCGGGATCGCCTGAAGAACTCGCCTGAGGATGTACGCCGCCACGGCTCACCTGCTCCAAAAGGGATAGGCCACGAAGGGGGGACGCGCTGGCCCGGGATTCACGGCGAGGACGCGCGGCCGAGGCCGCGCGCCCTCGCTTCGAGTGTCAGACCGAAAGGTCGTCGACTACGACTTGACGATCCAGGTGTCCGAGTTCCACGTGTCGTAGAACGACGTGTGGTCGATCGGGCCCAGGAGGCCGTTGGTGTCCACCTTCACGCTGTATGCGCGATGGCCGAGGTCCGCCCACAGGAAGTAGTACGGGCCGTCGTTGTGCAGCTTCACCTGGAGCTCGGCGAGGATGGCCTTCCGCTTGGCGCGGTCGAGCTCGCCCTTCGAGCTTGCCAGCAGCTTGTCGACTGCCGGATCGCAATAGCCGGTGAAGTTGTTGTCGCTCGGGTTGGCCTTCGTGGTGACGTTGGCGCAGCTGAAGAGCGAGGTGTCCTCGGGGTCGGTCATGTTGGCCCAGCCGCCGAGATAGATGTCGAACTTGTTGGGGTAGCTGAGCAGCGGCAGGAGCACCGTCGAGAAGTCGGACTCCTTGACCGTCAGCTTGATGCCGCACTGGGCGGCCTGGTCGGACGCCAGCTGGGCGAACTTCACACGCTGGGGGCGGCCCTGGCGGACGTAGAGGTCAGCCGAGAGCTTGGTGCCGTCCTTGCTTGTGTAGACATCGCCGGGCTTGCTGAAGCCGGTGTACCCGTTGTCAGTCAGCAGCTTGTTGGCCGCAGCCACGTCGTACGTGTACTTCGGCGTGTCCTGGTTGTAGAAGAAGGAGCCGGGCGGGACCTCGCCGTAGACCGGCGCGCCGTTCGACTCGGTCGCGGCCGTGACGGTCGCGTCGTGGTCAACGCACAGCTCAAGCGCCTGGCGGGCAACCACGTCAGAGAACGCGTGGCCCGGGCGGACGTTGAAGGCGAAGAAGTAGTAGCCCAGGTCCGGGAACTCGGACATCACGATGTTCTTGTCGGCCTTGAGGGCGGCAAGGGCATCGGACGAGGTGACCTCGGTCTGCCAGTCGATGTTGTTCGACTGGAGGGC
>CAIXZV010000535.1 GCA_903924005.1 uncultured Chloroflexota bacterium
CCTTGAGCAGGATCTCGTGCCGCCGCTGGGTGAACTTCCCGATATCGATGGTGCGCACAAGCAGGCGCGCGCCATCGTCCTCGAAGCGTTCCACGTCGCCCCACGGGATGAAGATCCTGCGGCGGTCTGTCTTGACGACGAGGCCGGTGACCGGCGGGTATTTGCCGCCGATGGCGACGATCAGGTCTGCGATCGAGCCCAGAGGCTCGCCGGCCGGATCGCGCACCGGCAGACCGATGCTGCGGCTGAGGAAGCGCATGGTGGCCACCTTGCTGGGGACGGATCCAGTCCGCCAGCAAGGGCCAAGCCGGCGGGGTTGGCCGGCGTGACCGTCAGAGGGCGGGCTGGACCTTTGGGCTGCCGGCGCGTTGGCCGGCCGGACTTGGTCCTATCTCCACGGGGGGAGCATTCCTCGTGCGGTTTTGACGCCCGGGCGCGCGGCGGCGGTGGGGCACACGGAGAGTAGCCGCGCGAGGTAGGCCGGGTCAAACTTCTGGGCTTCTGCGCGTACCATCGCGGGATGCGAGCCCTGCGGGTATCTCTCGTCCAGATGGAAGCGCGGGACTCGGTCGCGTCGAATCTTGCGCGGGCTGCGGCGCTGGCGGCCGAGGCGGCGGTTGGCTCGGACCTGGTGATCCTGCCGGAGTACGTGCAGTACCGGGGACTGGCGTCCGGGTTCCGGGTGTCCGCGGCGGCGGTCCCGGGGCCGACGACAGCTTCGTTTGCCGCCGTCGCCGCAGCGCACGGCTGCTACGTGCTGGCGGGATCGCACGCGGAGTTGTCAGGGGACCCGGCGCGGCCGTACAACACGGCGGTCCTGTTTGACCGGTCCGGCGCTCTGGTTGCCACGTATCGCAAGCTGCACTTGTTTGATGTGTCCGTTGACGAAGGGCCGTCCGATTTGGAGTCCGAGCGCGTCACACCTGGGGACCGGGCGGTGGTTGCGTCGGTTGACGGGTTTGGGCTTGGGATGGCGATCTGCTACGACCTGCGCTTCCCCGAGCTGTTCCGGGCGTTGTCCCTGGCGGGGGCAGAGATGCTGGCGCTCCCGGCGGTGTTCACGGCGCGGACCGGTCGGGACCACTGGGAGCCGCTGGTGCGGGCACGGGCGATTGAGAACGGCGCCTACGTGCTGGCCGCGGGCGCCTGCGGGGCCGGTGGGCCTGGGGCGATCCCGGCCTGGGGGCACTCGATGGTGGTGGACCCCTGGGGCCGGGTGATTGCGCAGGCGGGAGACTCCGAGGAGATCCTGCGCGCGGAGCTGGACTTGGACCTCGTTAGCGCGGCGCGTCGCCAGATCCCGGCCTTGGCGAACCGGCGACCGGATGCGTTGCCCCCGCTTCGTGACGTGGAGCGCGTGGGGTTCTAGCCGCGGTCGGCGACGCTGATGCGCCAGCGACTCAGATGCGGCAGGGCCGCGCATGGTTCACGCGCCAAAGGCCAGGTTCGCCCCTCGAGTCCTGCGCGAGCCCCTCCGATTTGATGCCGGGGTGACTCAGCGCCTCGACCGCCTAGGCCGCAGCGACGCCAAGGTGGTGCACGTACGCCAGAAGGTTGACCTCGGGCACGGGCGTGAAGTCAAACGCGGGGTCGCGGACAAAGCCCAGACGCTCGTACAGGCGGTGCGCGGCGTGCATCTGCGGCTCTGTGTGCAGGCGCACGCGGGCGGCCCCGCATGCCACCGCGCGTGCCAGACACTCGCGGACAAGCGCCTCGCCGGCCCCGTGGCCGCGCATCGCCACATCGACAGCCAGCATCCTGATCATCGCGGCGCCCGAGTCGTCCACCTCGGACATCTCGCCGCCCGGCGGAACAAACGTGGCCGTGCCGACGACATCGCCGGCCACCTCCGCAACCAGCACGTCGCAGGTCGCCGCGCGCCCTGCCACGTCACGCAGGGTTGGCTCGTACTCCGGATGGTCGCTGCCCACCGAGCGGTACGCGGCCACGATCAGGTCGCCGATCAGGGCGAACTCGTCGGGGCGAGCGGGCCGGACGCGGAGGCCCGCCGTTGTGTCAGACATGCGGCGACCGCCTACGCCGCCTCGCCGCCAGGAGCGGTCTCGTTCCGGCTTCGCAGCACAATCCCCGTGAACGGGACGCGGAACTCGCGGAACACCTCGATGGACACGAGGAACCCGGCGAAGAGGAAGACCACGCCAAGGAACTCGCCCAGGAAGAATGCGGCGGTCATGCCGAACCGGTTGAGCCCGCTGGTGATGGACGGCACAAAGGCACCCAGCGCCAACAGCAGCGTCGCCGGGACCCGGCTGTGGAGCTTGCCCGTCACCAGCGCCTTCGCGGCACCCGGCAGGGACGCGACGAGGTTCACGGTGATCGCCGCCGCCGCTACCGGCAGCGTCCCGACAAACCGGAGCGCGCCCTTCGAGCGGTCAAGCTCGTACCGGATGACCCGGTTCTTCGGCATGAACACGTAGGTGCTGTAGAGGGCGCCAAAGGTCAGCGCAAAGGACCCTGTGATGTTGAACAGCGGCGCCAGCAGCCGGACGAACCCGGGGAAGAGCTGACCCGCAGGGATACCGGTGGCCGGATCGATGTAGTAGCCGGGCGCGGCCAGCGGCGCCGTGAGGACAAGCGGGATGGCGAGGATGGAGCCGCCGACGACGAGCGCGCCCGCCACCGTGGTCCACCGGGCCTTGGACCGATAGGTGACCACCGCCAGGAGCACGGCTGTCCCGATCGCCACGAGCGGATAGACAAACTGGGTGCCGAGGCTGTCCGCGTACTGGTACTTCGCCCAGGACAGGAACGTGAAGAGCCCCGCCAGCAGGAACGAGAACGCGGCGCCGTAGCCAAAGCGGGTCTTGCCCAGCAGGAAGATCGTGCCCAGGCCAAGCCAGGCTGCCACGTACACGGCGCCGAAGAGGTACCAGAGGCGGTAGACCGTCTCGCTCCAGCCAAAGGCCCCGCCCCAGAACTCCGTGCCGGCGGAGATGCCGTACCAGAGCATGCCCAGCGTCCAGATCAACTGGTAGGGCTTGCGCCGCTCACGCCACTGGTCCACTAGGAACAGGGCGAAGACGAAACTCAGGATTGAGCTGAGCAGCGGGAGGACGACGTTGGGCTGCACCGTGCACCTCGTGTTGCGTGGCCCACTGGTTGGGCGCCGCAGATTGGTCACGCAGAAGAATGCACCAAATCTACCGGGTTTCCCTCACATCCGAACGACAGTTCGCCTGGATTTGCCCTGACCTGCGCGCCAAGTGGCCGATAAGTGGCGGCGAAGTCCCAGCAAAGTGGGCGTTGATCGCGCGCTAAGGCCCGCTTGTCAGGCTAGGGCCATGACCAATCGAGAGCAGCGACGCAACCAGCGCCGGACCAAGGCCGGCAAGGACTACGACACCGCAGATCTCGGCAACGGGATGGAGCAGGCCACCGTGGAGGCGGTGATGCAGGCCATCGGGACGCTGCCACAGGACCTCAGCTGGGAGGAGATGGCGCCCAACATCATCCCGGTGCTGCCGCGTCGGCGGCCGATGCCACCTGCGGGTGGGGCACCCTTCCGGGCCACGCTCCCGCCCGGTGTGTCGGTTGGCTTCGGCATCGATATCGGCCCCGCGTTTCTGGTAGTGGGGGAGGATGTGCTGGCCGGTTGGCCCATTGAGCCCCCAGATCTGGTGGCGAGGGCGCTGTCCAACCTAGAGCAGCGGCTTGCGCCTGTTCGTCCACGGGATCTGTTCCGCCAGAGCATCGACGGCGTCTCGGTGCGGTTCCTCCAGACGGGTCTGGGCTGTGCCTCTGCGCTAACCCTGCTGCCTGCGGATCTCGCCCGCGTCTTCGGCGCTGCGTCGCAGGTGTTGATCGCGCCGATGCGGGATCTGCTGATCTCGCTCCCGCACAACGTGGACCGCATGTTTGCCGCCTGGCTCATGGACGAACTGGCGTCGATGGACCCAAACGGCTTGGCACTGGACGCGTTTGTGTTTGGCGGCGGCGTGCTGCGCTACGAGCGGCTCCCGGCGCTGGACAGCCACACGTCGGGGTGGCGTCCATGAGCCGGTGGGTCGGGCTAGAGTTCGGGGATGCGGACGAGAAGGCGGATCGGGTCATGACGCTGACGAGGGCCATGCGGCGCCGGGCAAACCGGTATGTCGGGTACAGCTCGTTTGGGTGGCTGGAGCCCGGGCGGGACTATGTCGAGATCCCGCTGGCGGCGGAGGTGGACCGCGTGCCGCCCTACGTGGTGGAGGTCACGAGGGCGCAGGAGAACCACGTCTGGCGCCTGCTGGACCTTTATCCCGCCATCTCGCTGCACGACCACCTGGAGGTTGCTCCGGCCGACATCACCCAGCTGGACGCCTGGGTTCGGGACGGCCATCTCGCCACCGGGTATCTGGGGCTTGCGCGAAGCGGTCTCACCGCGGTCTTTGAGAACTTTGGCGACGGGACGGCCACCATCACCAGCAAGAGCGGCTGGAAGTGGTCAGACGTGATCGCGGACATCGGGATGCGGTACGCGGACTGGGCGCACCAGGACTTCGTGATGCGCGCGGAGACGGTGGACGACATCATCACCGCCGCGTACTCGGGTCGCGTTGCGGTGATCCCGGCGCTGGAGGCGGCCACGCCCATCGAGAACGAGCTGGACCGGATCGACATCCTCTACGGCCTGGGCATCCGGATGCTGGGCGTGGTGTACAGCGAGAGCAACGCGCTGGGCTCGGGCTGCCGTGAGCCGCGTGATGCCGGGCTCACCGGGTTTGGCCGCCGTGCCGTGGAGCGGATGAACCGCCTCGGGATGCTGATCGACGTCAGCCACGCCGGTGACGAGACCAGCCTGGACACCATCCGGGCTAGCAGTGCACCGGTGGTCATCAGCCACTCGGGGTCCCGCGAGCTGTGGCCCATCAGCAAGTGCAAGCCGGACAACGTGATCCAGGCGTGTGCGGAGCGGGGTGGCGTCATCGGCATTGAGGCGGCGCCCGGCACCACGATGGTCAAGCCGGATCTTGTGACGGCGTCCATCGAGACGTTCATGGCGCACTTTGAGTACTGCGTGGACATCGCCGGCATTGACGCGGTGACGTTTGGCCCGGACACGTTCTTCGGTGACCACGCGGGCTCCTACGGGATCCCGTCGGGTGCGCTGCTGGCCAGCGGTGACTCTGAGTACGACGCCATCGTCCCGGAGTACGTGGTGGGTCTCGAGAACATCGGGGACTTCCCCAACATCGTGCGCTGGCTGGTGAAGCACGGGTACAGCGACGACGAGATCGGCAAGGTCATCGGCGGCAACACGCTGCGTGTGCTGGAGCAGGCCTGGGCCCACTGAACCTGCCGTTGGCCACTCGCGCGATGGGCGCGTTGGGTGGAAACTGGGCCCTCGTGCTGTCGCGCTGGTAGCAGTTACCTCGCTGCCGGGTGCGCGATGCGTATAATGAGCCACGCTGGCGGCACCGTCGCTGCGTTCTATCCGGGATCGGCCTGGAAATGCACGGCGACCAGCACGATCAAAACGAATTACAGCGCGGTTGCCTTCACCGTTACAGCAAACAACACGGCC
>CAIXZV010000536.1 GCA_903924005.1 uncultured Chloroflexota bacterium
GCCAGCCCCAGCGTCTGTGGGACTGGGAGCGGCGCGTGATGGAGATCGTCCGCGGCTGACCTTACGGCTGCCACCGGAGCGTGTCGGCGTCCACGACGCGATACGTGCCGCGTCGCGTCCGCGGGTACCACGGACGTGACGAGAGGCTCCGGCGCCAGTTCGTGTCCCGGGCGCGCTCATGCTCCGGCGTTCCCACGGCGGCCGTGTCGGCGAGCCGGTGGATCGAGAACCGCGCCGGCTCTGACGAGGCACCGCCCTGCTGCACGTCGCCAAACAGCGTGATCCTGCGCCACGACGAGAGCGCCAACAGGCGCGGGGCGTGCTCGTTGCGGTACCAGGCGTCGAACTCCACCTGGTCCTCGTCCGCGACGTAGAACCAAAGCATGTAGAAGTACGGCTCCGTGCCCGCAAACGCGTCTTTGAACTCCTGCAGCGGCACCCCGCTCAGGTGATCTGCGCCGCGGTCACAGCGACCTGGCTCGAACCGGTGGACGCAGAGCCGTGCCCCGCCTTCAACCGCCTCGAGGTCGATGTGTCCGGGACCAGCGTGATCCGCGGACGCGTCCTGGCCGAGCTCCGAGATGCACACTCGCTCGTCTGTCACGATGTACGCGCGCCTCCGTGGTCGCTGCAGGTGGATGCGATGCTCCGATCTCAGTCCCAGCGGGAGACGACGATCCGCGGGTCCGTGAAGAACAGTACCGACTCGGACCGCCCGTGCAGGTCGCCGTACCCGGTGTCCTTCATGCCCCCGAGCGTCGCGTAGGCCTGCGTCGCCGCAACGGCAACGTTGATCCCGATGTTGCCAGTGGTGGACCGGTGGATGAAGCGCCGCGCGGTTCCGCCCGTGGTGGTGAACAGGATCCCGGTGTGCCCGTAGCGGCTGGCGCGAATGAGCCCGAGCGCCTCTTCCAAGTCCTTGGCGCGGATGACGCTGGCAACCGGCCCAAAGACCTCCTCGCGCGCGATCGTCATGTCTGGCGTCACGTCGTCCAGGATGGTTGGGCCGAGGAATGCGCCGTTCGGGTAGCCCTCCACGGTCGGGTTCCGGCCGTCCAGCACAAGCCGCGCGCCCTCAGCGATGGCCTGGTCGATCATGCCGATGATGCGCTGCTTGGCCTTCTGGGTCACCACGGGCCCCAGCTCGGACTTCTCATCGAGACCGACGCCAATCCGCATCGCCTTGGCGGCGGGGATCAGCTTGGCCATCAGCGGCTCGTAGATGTCGCCAACCGGGACCAGCACGGACCCGGCAAGGCACCGCTGGCCGGCCGCGCCGAAGAACGACGAGAGGATGCCCGCGACCGCAAGGTCCAGATCTGCGTCGGGGGCCACGACAAAGTGGTTCTTCGCGCCGCCCGCCACCTGACCGCGCTTGCCGAGCGCCGCTGCAGCCGCGTACAGCTTCGCCCCGACGGGGCTCGAGCCGACGAAGGAGAACCCCTGTGTGGCGGGGTGCTGCATCAGCGCATCCACGACGTCGTGGCTGCCGTGGACAAGGTTGATCACGCCCGGCGGGAAGCCGCACTTGTCGATGAGCTCGAAGATCCGGACCTGCGAGACAGGCACCGTCGAACTCGGCTTGTTGATGTACGTGTTGCCGGTCGCAACCGCATACGGCATGTACTCAAGCGGCACCAGCGCCGGGAAGTTGAAGGACGGGACCATGAAGAACACGCCCAGCGGCACCCGCAGCACCTGAAGGTCCAGGTTCGCGGCCACGGTGTCGTGGACGGTGCCCTTCATCAGCGTGGGGATCCCGCAGGCGCACTCGATCTCCTCGATGGCCCGGCGGATCTCGGCCCGCGCATCGTCGATGGTCTTGCCCATCTCCTGGACGAGCGTCCGTGCCAGATCCTCCTGGTGCTCCTCCATGAGCTGCTTGAGGATGAAGAAGGGCCGCGCGCGACGGACAGGCGGCACGCTCTGCCACGTCTCGAACGCGGTCTGCGCGATCTGGACGGCTTCGTTCACTTCGTCGCGCGTGGACATCGGGACCCTGGCCACCACGTCGCCCGTGGCCGGGTTCACCACATCGCGGATGTCGGTGGACCGCGATTCCACCCACTTGCCGCCGACGTAGTTGCGCAGCGTGCCGTAGGACGGCTGGGGCGGCACAAGGAGGGCGGCGGGCTCGGCGGTGCTGCTCATCAGCGTCTCCCTTGGAGTGGCTCCGGTTGGGGCAAAGCGGGTCGTGGGAATGGTCGTTGGTGAAGGCAGCCATCATAACAGGTGGAACAGTCGTTCCGAATAGTATAGGACTGCGGGCTGGCGGCGCAGACGCGGGCGCACGACGAGCGCCGGGCGCTGAACGCCCTGCTGGGCTACCGCTGCGACGCCATGCTGATGATTGGCGCCGAGCTGCCCGAGGCGGAGTTGGCCCACGTCGCGGCCATGCTGCCGGTGGTGCTGGTGGGCCGCCGCGCCCTCCACCACGAGAACGCCCTGGACGTGATGCACGGACGAGGCGGCAGGCATGGCGTTCGCGGTGAGCCACTTGGCAGCGCTGGGGCACACCCAGATTGCCCACCTTGACGGCGGCGCGGGCCAGATTGCGTCAGACCGGCGGCGCGGCTACCGATCTGCGATGGGTGCGGCTGGGTTGCGGGACCACGTCCAGCTTGTGGCCGGCGGCAAGACCGGCGAGGACGGTCTGGCGGCCGTCGCCGGGCTGGTCCGGCTCCACCCGCCGCCAACGGCTGTGGTCTGCTTCAACGACGAGTGCGCTTGGGGCGTGCTGCGCGGTCTTGCGATGGCCGGTTTGTCGGCGCCCGAGGACATCTCCGTGGTGGGCTACGACGGGAGTCCGCTCGCCCAGCTTGCGCCTCGCGAGCTGACAACCGTGCACCAGGATGTCGAGACAATTGGGCGGCTCTCGGTTGAGCGGGCGATCGGCCGCCTTCAAGGCGCGGGCCGGACTGCCGATGCCGTTGTGCGACCGCTTGCGCTGGTGCCCGGTGAGACGGCCGGGGTGCTAACGCTCCGGGCGTGACGGGCAGTCGCCAGACGCGAGCTTGGCAGATCGACGAGGGCGCCTGGGTCTATTCGGCGCGGACGGCCTGCCTGACGGAGCGGGTCAGCAACTCGAACATCGGGGCCAGCTGGCCAAGCACCTCGCTGCCGTCGCCGTAGACCGACAGGTTTGTGCCCTGCAGGATCTTCGCCGCGGACTCGACAATCTGCGGCGCCTGCTCGATGGGCAACATCTCGCGGCGCAGCTCCTGGCGGGCTCGCTCCAGGATCAGGTCAGCCTCAACGGTGAGCTCTCGGACCTCCACGCGCAGCCGCTGGAGCTCCAGTTCTTGGCGCGCGATGGCAAGCTCCGCCTCGGTCTTCGCGAGCTTCACCGGCGTCTCGCTTGCAAGCCGCTCCTTCTCCGCGGCCAACTCGGCGGCCAGCCGATCCTGCGCACGGAGCAGCTCCGCCTTGTCGGCGGCCAGCTGCTGGTCAAGCACGCGGTTCTCGGACGCCATCTCCGTCAGCCGGATCTCCTCCTTGGACTTGATGCCGGACTGGTCGCTCTTGACCTTGATCTCGTTGCGGACCTCCGCCTCCAATTGGGCGCGAATGGTCCCATCAACGATGTACACCTGGGCCACTTGGGCCACTTCGACTTCGATGCCCCAGGTGTTCGCCCCGCCGTCACCGTTGTGGAGCGTCTGCTGCATCGCCGTCGCGACCACGCCCGAAAGCGTCGTCTTCCGCTGCTCGATGCACTCGGCCATCGTCATGTGCGACACCGCGTGGCGAAGCTCGCCAAGGCTGATGTGGGTGAGCTGGCCGGTGATCTCGTCCACGCCGTCGTCGTCAAATGAGAACAGGCGCGCCGCCACCAGCGGATCGGTGATCCGGTAGATGACGATGCCCTTGAAGCGCAGCGGTATGCCGTCCTTCGTCTCCTGGGTGAACTCGAAGGTGGCCTCCTGCTTGGTGCTCGGCACCAGCACCCACACGGTGCCTGGGCGAAGGAATGGGCGGATCGCGGACCCGCGGTTCTCCATGGTGCCCTTCCGGCCAACCAGCAGGTACTCGTTTGGTCCCGCCTTCACGAACGGCATGGTCCACCCCGTGCTCGAAGTGCCGGTCGCTTCAGGGACGGCAGCGGGTGGCGACACCGATACGCGGCGCTCCCGACCAGGCGCTCGCGCCAAGCGCTTGTAGGAAGATGAGAACCGACGATTGGGGTATGGGCCTATGACCCAGAAGTACTACCGGGCGGGTGGCGCGGACCGCAGGGTTCGTCAGCAACTGCCGCTGAGTCGCCGCAGACTCACCCTGGCGTGCCGCGCGCGGAGTTCGAACCACGAAGGTCGACTTCGGCCCTCGAACTCCGCGTGGGCCTATCCGGGCTGAGTCACGGGCAACTCGCGATGGGATCGCGCGGCTGGCTCGTCAGCCGGCCACGGTCGCGCACTGCCCCACGGAGCGCCGGCCAACGGTATTCGCCATGGCGATTGGCGCAGGGGTGTTGCGGCGGCAGATCAAGTCTCGGCCGATCAGGTTGCCCACGAGGGCATTGCCGTTGCCCACGGCCCAGTTGCCCGTTTCGACGAGGTCCACCCCAACCATCGTGAACGCGACAAAGAGTAGGCAGGCGCGGGTGTGCGTCACTCGCACGCTGCCGTCCGCGATGGTGTAGAAGAGCACGAGGACGGACTCGACCTGCAAGCCACCCCTGGTCGTCACGACGCCGCCGGCAGCGCACGCACGCGGTCCGACACCGCCGTCGTCAATCTTGATGTCGCCTGCCACCGTGGCGAAGACGGCAAAGATCGCTGCCGCGTCATCGGCGCGAATGTCGCCGCCGATGAGGGCCGACCGCTCAAAGGTTGAGGCCGTTGGGGCTGCGGTGACGGCGGCTGCTTTGGCCGCCGACAGGACGCCGGGCGCAAGACACTCGGTGATGTTGCAGCCAAGCGAAAGCACTGCCCCGTGGCCTACGACCAGGTTGCCCCGGACCTGCAGTTGGGCAATGCCTTGCTCGGTCCAGAGGCTCGAGCGCGCCAGCACCACCACGTTGCCGCGCACGGTGACGAGGCCCGTGGGGATGGAGCAGTCGCCTGCCACCACGATGGAGTGGTAGGTGCCCGGGGCGATGGCCCCGGAGCGGCAGGTGAGGTCCCGGTCGTGGTGGCGGTCATTTGACGCGGCGACGACGGGCGCGGCGGCCAGCGTTGCGGCAAGCAAGACCGACATCGTGGCCGTGGTGGCGAGACGCGTGTGGAGAGAGGACATGCGGGCAACTCCAGATCGCGGACTGCCGCGGCTGAGTCGCAGCCCTCCAAGAGTCCAGCCTGCAGGTTGACGGTGCTACGGGCCGGATGACCCGAAGCGCGCA
>CAIXZV010000537.1 GCA_903924005.1 uncultured Chloroflexota bacterium
ACCCTCGAGCCGACGCCCACGCCCACCCTCGAGCCGACGCCCACGCCGACCCTCGAGCCGACGCCCACGCCCACCCCCACGGGCTCGGTCGCTGGCGCAACGGGCTCGCCGCAGCACACCCCTCCGCCCACGGACGGCCTGGTGGTCACCGCCCAGACGGTTGGCACCGGACTCGCCGCCATCGTTGGTGCCGGCGTCATCCTCCTGATCGCCCTGGTGCTGCTGACCCCGGCGCGTCGTCGTCGCCCGGTCCGCCGCTAACCGCTAGCCCGCAAGGGCCCACATCGAACCTGGCAGGACGGGCCGGGGCCTTCGGGCTCCGGCCTGTTTCGTTGTGCGGCAGTGACGGCTTCGTGGTCAAATGGGGCCTGATCGGGCAGACCGTCGGCCCGAGCAGGGGGTAGTGCCCGGTGGACAACCAGGTAACACGCACCGTCCAGGCGCCAACGGAGGCGGAGGCGCGGCTGATGGCCGAGCCGATGCTGGACGCGTTCCGAGGAGCCGGCTGGGAGCTGCGTGAGGCGCTGTGGATCCCCGGTGACCGCAGGCCTGGGCTGGGTGAGAGCCTGCTGCTTAGCCCGGAGAGCCAGGTCCTCCTCGAGGGCGAGGGGACGCTGCGGCTGTCCTTCGCCAACGCCGATCAGTTCGCCGTTGCGCCAGCGGCCGTCGCAGCGCCGCGCCAGCCGGACGTCTTTGAGGACATCGGCGGCGTCCGCTATCGCCGGCTGATTCCCCGCTGGGGACTCGGCATCGTGGCTGCCATCGTCTTCCTGCTCCTGTTCATCGCGATGAGCGACAGCATGTCGAGCCCGAGGCCCGTTGACGGCATCTGCCCGGTGGGCTGGGTGCCCGGCTTGCAGGACGACGGCAGCGGCGGGCTCGTGCCGGATGGAACCTGCGTCAGGCTGGGCTTCGGCGGCTAGGGGAACCGCCAGCCGCTACTGGCCCGCGTCGTCCTTCTGGGTCTTCGCAAGCTTCGCTCGGGACTCGCCAGCGGCCTTCATCGCGGCGCCGAAGATGCCCATCGGGTCTGCGCCGGGTCGCGTTCGCTTGCGCGTGGCGCCGGTGGCTCGTGCCGCCGCACGGTCCTCTTGGCGGGCGCCGATCTGGACCTCGTGCCCCTGGTCGCCGGCGGTGAAGTAGCGGTGGTCCGCAATGGCGTCGGGCAGGTATTGCTGCGCGATGTCGTCGCCTTGAAAGTCGTGCGGGTTCTTGTACCCCACGCCAATGCCGTGCTGCTTCATCCGCCGATCCGCCGCGTTGCGCAGGTGGTTGGGCACAGGTAGCGCGCCGTGGGCCAGCACATCGCCCATGGCGCCGGCGTAGGCGCGGCCAACAGTGTCTGACTTGGGTGACACTGCAAGGAAGATGGTCGCCTGGGCAAGCGGGTATTGCGCCTCCGGCAGCCCTACGTAGTCCAGCGCCTGCGACGCCGCCACCGCGATCTGCAGTGCGCGGGGATCCGCGTTGCCGATGTCCTCCGACGCGGAGATCACCAGGCGCCGCGCGATGAACTTGGGGTCCTCGCCCGCGGCGATCATCGCGGCCAGCCAGTACAGCGCCGCGTCCGGATCGCTGCCCCGGATGCTCTTGATAAACGCCGAAACGGTGTCGTAGTGGCCGTCGCCGGCGCGGTCGTACGCCAGCACGCGCTGTTGGGCGGCCGTCTCGACATTGGCAAGGGTGGGGGAGACGCGGCCGTCGGCGTCACGGACGTCTTCGTCCTCAGCCAGCGCGACGGCTGACTCCAGGATGTTGAGCGCCTGCCGCGCGTCGCCGCCCGAGATATCGACCAGGTGGTCGAAGGGTTCGGTCTCAAGGGCCACGCCGGCCTTTGGCCCCAAGAACCCGGCCAGACCGCGCTCGGCATCGGAAAGCGCGCGGCGGATGATCTCGGCCACATCGGCATCGGCCAGCGGCTCCAGCTTCCACACGCGCATCCGCGAGAGCAGCGCCGAGTTGACCTCGAAGTACGGGTTCTCGGTGGTGGCCC
>CAIXZV010000538.1 GCA_903924005.1 uncultured Chloroflexota bacterium
GGCGCCCTTCAGGATCCAGCGCTCCGGCGCCACCTCGACGAGGCGGGCGAGCAGCCTGTCGAAGACGACCTGCTTGCGCAGCCGGGCCACGGACGGCCCGCCGGAACGGCTGGCGGCCCCCAGGCGCGCCTCCAGCGCCTGGCGGAACGGGGGCGCGGACGCGTACCTCATCCCCCGGCGCCCTGCAGCGCGGCCTCGACCAGCCGCTGGACGCGCCGTCCTCGGGCACCCGCCGCCTCCCGGAGCAGCGACGGCGTCGTCATCCCGCGCGACAGGGCGGTGTGCACCGCCGCCGCGACCTGGTCGGGCGCGACGCCCGCGGCGGCGACGTCGGCGATCGTGCGCGCGGGCCCGGTCACGCGCATGCCGCGGCGCGAGACGGTGTCCGCCGCGCCGAGCGGATGCGTCGTCGTGTGGATGTCCACGCCGTCCTGCGGCGCCAGGCGGCGCCGGCTCCGCGGCACTGTCAGGTGCACCCGGTCGGCGATCGTGTCGGCGAGGCCGAGCACCTCCAGCGCGGACTCGTGGGACACGACCGCGTCCGGCGCCTGCCGGAGCCACGCGGCGACGACCTCGTCGCCGGGCTGGGAGGGGTAGTCCCGGAACCGGTAGAGGCCCCGGGCGACGCGCGCGAACCTGCCGGACCGCACGTGGTGGCTGAGCAGGGCGGAGCTGAAGCCCTGCTCGCCCGCCTGCGCTGTCGTGAAGCAGCCTGCCTGCGCGCTGGCGACGGCGAACAGCGCCTCGTGGTCGGGCGGTGCCTTCATGTCGTTCATAGGCTAAATCATACTTACGAAGTCAACGACACATCATCGGATATGACGTGGATCGCCCATGCGGACCGGAAGTCGCCAGACCGGGACAATAGGGTTGGTCGAGGAGGCTTGACTCCGCTCGCCCCGACCAGATCCCCACCAGCACCCGATCCGCAGGCGGGCCCGGCCAGCGGCGTTTGCGCGGCGATCTCGCTGCACGTTTCGTGCTCGCTCACACGCGGATCGCCGCGACCTATCGGCGCGCCCAACAGCCCCGTCCAGGGGAGGTGCCGTTCGCGACTGATCCCGCCAGCGTGGGCTGACCGCGGCTGGCCACCTCGGGGGTAGGCTTTGCCCGTGAAGACCGCCCTGCCGATGCTGTTGCTCGCGTCGCTCCTGGCCGGCTGCGCCAGCGGGGCGTCGCCGTCAGCCTCCGCCAGTTCTGCACGCCTCTCCGTCGCCAACTTCACGACAATCCCGGTCACGCTGGTGGTCAACGGCGCAGTGGTCGAGACCGTCGCGCCGAGCATCCGGGAGGACCCCGTGAAGGCCGCACTGCCGTCGCTGCCGTGGTCTGTCGAGACGCGGTCGCCGTCGGGCCGGGTGCTCTCCACGATGACTGTGAAGCCCGGGGACTCCTCCGGCTCATCTGGCAAAGCGGTGCGCGCGGACCTTGCCTGCGGTCGCCTCGACATCTGGTCCGGCCCGCCGATGCTGGGCCCCGCGTTCATCCCGGACCTGTCGCGCCCCTGCGACTGACGGCCGGCGGTGCGCCGACGAAATGGTCTCGGGCTGGATCCTTGACGCAGTACAACCTAGTGCCTATGGTGGTTACAACATAGCAGCTAGCAAGGCTCCACATGAGCGCCTCCAGTTCCGACGGCCCTGCCGGCAGGGTCCGCAACTACATCCCCAGATTCGCTGACGCGGAGTTGGCAAGCCGCCTCCGCGCGACTGGCGCCGTCCTTGTGGAGGGTCCGCGAGGCTGCGGCAAAACCCAGACTGCCTTGCAAGCAGCGCGGAGCGCGGTGCGTCTGGACCGGGACCCAGCGGCCCGCCGGGCTGGCCAACTGAGTCCCGCGCTGCTGCTGGCCGGTGACAAGCCGCGACTCATCGATGAGTGGCAACTCGTCAAGGACGTCTGGAATGAAGTCCGCGGCGACGTTGACGACCACCCCGAGGAGACCGGCCGTTTCATCCTCGCCGGGTCTGCTGTCCCGGCAGACGACGCGACACGACACACCGGCTCGCTGCGCATCACGCGCCTGCGGATGCGCCCCATGTCGCTGGCAGAGAGCGGGCACTCGAGCAAGGCTGTTTCGCTGGCAGCCCTGTTCGACGGCGGGAGCGCCGAGGCAGCCGATCCCGGCTTCGGGATCCGCGACATCGCCGAGCGCATCGTGATTGGGGGATGGCCAGCGCTGCTGCAGCGAGACCCGGCAGACGCGATGGTTGCCACCCA
>CAIXZV010000539.1 GCA_903924005.1 uncultured Chloroflexota bacterium
ACGAGATGGTGATCGGCCGCTGCCAGCGCAGCACCGACGCCGTGGAGCCACGGCTCAAGACGCAGTGGGTTGTGCGGACCGGTCCGCTGGCCGCCGCCGCCCTAGAGGCGACACGGTCCGGCCGCACGCAGATCCTGCCCGAGCGCTTTGAGAAGGTCTGGGAGCACTGGCTGACCAACATCCGTGACTGGAACGTGTCTCGCCAGCTCTGGTGGGGCCACCGGATCCCGGCCTGGTACTGCCCGGACGGCCACGCAACCGTGTCCGCGGATACCCAAGGCCCGGACGCCTGCGAGACCTGCGGCCGGCCTGCCGCGGAGCTCGCGCAAGACAACGACATCTTCGACACCTGGTTTAGCAGTGGCCTGTGGCCGTTCTCCACCCTTGGCTGGCCGGACCAGACCCAGGATCTTGCGCGGTTCTACCCGGGCTCGGTCATGGAGACCGGGTACGACATCATCTTCTTCTGGGTGGCCCGGATGATGATGCTGGGCATCGAGATGCTGGGCGACGCGCCCTTCCACACCGTGTACCTGTCGGGCCTCATCCGGGACCCGTACGGCGCCAAGATGAGCAAGACCAAGGGCAACACGGTGGACCCGCTTGGCACCATCGACGAGCACGGCGCCGACGCGCTCCGGTTCGCCCTTGTCCACGGCGCCACGCCGGGCAACGACCAGCGCTTTGGCATGACCAAGGTGGAGAACGCCCGCAACTTTGGCAACAAGCTCTGGAACGCCACGCGCTTTGTCCTTGGCGCGAAGCCTGCAAGCATCCCCGACGGCGCCGCCCGCCAGACGGCTGATGCCGCACGCCTTGGCCCGGCCGAGCGCTGGATCCTCTCTCGCGCCGCCGCCACCGTGGCAGCCGTTGACAAGGCGATGGCCGAGTACAGCTTCGGCGAGGTCACGCGCATTCTCTATGAGGCCGTCTGGAGCGAGTACTGCGACTGGGGTCTAGAGCTTGCCAAGGTCCGTCTGGGCGACGCGTCGCTCCCGGATGCGGATCGCGAGGCCACGTGGTGGGCCCTGGTCTCCGCGCTGGACACGTATCTGCGGCTGCTCCACCCGGTGATGCCCTTCATCACGGAGCACCTCTGGGGCGCGCTCCCGCACGCCGCTGAGGACCCACAACTGCTCATCGTCGCCCGCTGGCCAAAGGCCGGGGAGCGCGACATGGCCGCCGAAGCCGAAGTGGGCGCCCTTGTGGAGTTGGTCCGCGCCGTCCGGAACGCGCGGGCCGACGCAAAGCTGGAGCCCGCCGCGTGGCTGCCGCTGGACATCTACGTGGAGCCCGAACTGGCGGCAGCCGCTGAGGCGCTTCGCCCCGCGCTTGAGCGTCTCGCCCGGGCCCGCCCGCTGCGCCGTCATGAGAGCCGCGAGGCGCTCCACGCCGCATCAGCACATGCCGGCGGGCTTGCCGTGATTGCGGGACCCGCCGAGGCGGTGGTGGGGACGGGTGCTGCCGCAGTGGATCCTGCCGCAGCCGTTGCCGACCGCGCCCGACTTGAGAAGGAGCTGTCCGAGGCCGAGCGCCTGCTTGCGTTGGCCCGGGCCCGCACGGGCAACGAGGCGTTCATGGCTAAGGCACCGCCGGCTGTTGTCGAGGGCGCCCGCGCCCGCGAAGCCGAGCTCCTTGAGCAGGTGGACCGCCTTCGCGAGCGGCTCGCCCGATGAACACGTCAGCACGCTGCTAGGATCATCCCAATGCCCATCTACGATTATCTCTGCACCACCTGCGACCACCGCGCCGACATCCTCCACGGCATCAACGACCCAGGACCCATGTTCTGTCCGTCCTGTGGCGCGGAGGGGTCGATGCGCAAGCAGTTCGCCGCCCCTGCGATCCACTTCAAGGGGTCGGGCTGGGCGAAGAAGGACCGCGGCGGCTCTTCTATGACCAAGGCCTCGGTCAAGTCCAACGAGGGTGACGGCGGCTCAAAGGGCTCGTCGGGCGAATCGGAGTCCTCGTCGTCCTCGTCCT
>CAIXZV010000540.1 GCA_903924005.1 uncultured Chloroflexota bacterium
CCAGGATCCGCTCGTTGTCGGTGACCACAATCAGCCGGATCTCGTCGCGCGCGGCGTTCCGCAGGATCTCGGGCACGCGATCCACATCGTCGGGCGTGATCCATACGCCACGCGGCCGCCGATAGTGGTGGCTGAACTCTTGGCACGCCCGACCCACGGTGGGCGTGTAGACGATGGGCAAGAGCTCCTCAAGATGCTCCAGCAGCACGCGGTGGAACAGCGTCTCGTTGCGGTCCTGCAGCGCGGCTAGCCCGATGTACCGCTCCAGGTCGTCGCCCTTGCGCCGGACATGCTCCAGTTCCAGGCTGACCTGCGTCTCGATGTCCACGACGCGCGGCGGCAGCAGCCCGCGGAGACCCAGCGCGTCGCGCTCCGAATCGCTGAACGCGGCGTCCTTGTTGAGCATGCGATCCGTCAGGAGCGCCATCCCGCGCAGTGCGACGGGCGCAGGCCCGATGCTGGTGCTGGTGCTGGTGCTGCGAAGGGTGTCGAGAACCCGGCGTGCGGCCGATCCAGGAAGACCGGTGCGGTGACCGTGGGCGGTGTCGAGGCTCATGCGGGTGGGGCTCCGATAGAACGATTGCAGCCCCCGCGGGTTGCGGGGGCTGCTGGGTGGGCTGCGGGGTGGCCGGTAGGCGGCCTACCGGGCGACGATGACCGTGGCGTGGGCGTTGGCGGCCACATGCTCAGAGACGCTGCCCTGGAGCACGCGGGCCACAGATCCGAGGCCACGCGACCCAATCACGATGGTGTCGTAGCCGCGCTCTTCGGCGATGCGCTCGATGACCTTGGCCGGGTCACCGCCGGGCTCAATAAGGTCTGCCTCGATGCCGGCCTCACGGAGGAGCTTGCGGGCCTCAATCAACTCCTCTGCGTGGACCGTGCGGTCATCCCAGGGGTCGATGGGCGCACGGCCTGGATGGACCGGGACCACGCTGATAACGCCGACATGGGCGCCAGTCTTGGTGGCCAACTCGATGGTCATGTCCAGGGCCCGCTTTGCGGGCTCTCCGCCGTCGTAGGCGAGCAGAATCTTCTGCATGGTCGGCTCCTTTCGGGCGCCGGCGCGACGCCGCGCGGGCTGGGCTCGACGCCCGTATCTCATGTCAGCAGCATCGCCCCGCACTTGTCGCGGGCCAACTGCCCCGGGACACCACGGGCGGGGCCAATGGGCATGAAGACGCCGTGCCCTTCTGCGGGACACCGGGCCGGGCCGCCTGCCTGCGGGTGGTCGGTGTAGGATCGGACGGCCGTGGCAGCCACCATCCTGATTGTTGAAGACGAGTTCGCCGTCGCCCGCGGGATCCAGTACGCCCTCCAGCAGGAGGGTTACGAGGTGACCGTGGCCCGCTCCGGGGAGGAGGGGCTTGAGTTCGCCACCGCCCAAGCGCCTGACCTTGTGCTGCTTGACGTGCGCCTCCCCGGCATCGACGGCTTTGAGGTGCTGCGCCGCATGCGTGCCGCGGGGTCCAAGGCACCCGTGCTGTTCCTGACCGCGCGCGGCGACGAGTTTGACAAGGTGGTGGGCCTCGAGCTGGGCGCAGACGACTACGTCACCAAGCCGTTTGCGCTGCGCGAGCTGATGAGCCGCATCCGCGCCCTGCTTCGGCGCGCGTACGGCGATCTCGCCAACGCCGCCGGCGGCCGCGTCATCCGCCACGACGATCTCGTCATCGACCTTGAGCGTCGGCGCGTCCAGCGGGGAAACCGCCGGATCGGCCTGACGGCCACAGAGTTTGAGATCCTGCGCCACCTTGCCAGCAAGCCCGGGCGGGTATTCAGCCGGCGGGAACTCCTGGAGCTGCTGCGAGACTACGAGGCGCTGGACCAGGACGAGAAGACCATCAACGTCCACATCAGCCACCTGCGCGAGAAGATTGAGGACGATCCGTCCGAGCCGCGGTTCGTGCTGACGGTGCGCGGGGCCGGCTATCAGTTCGCCGAGCGCTAGCGTGGACGAGCCGGTCGCCACCGGCGAGCCGCGCCCGGCCGAGGGCAAGGGGCAAGAGCCGCGACGGTGGGAGGTGCACCCTCCTCGGCCCAGCGTTCCCCGCTCATTCCAGAACCGGCTCACGATTGCCTTTCTGGGGATCGTCGTGCTCACCATCACGCTGGTGGCACCGGTGGTGGTGAACCGCCTTGACGACTACTTCCGCCAACAGGAGGAGCAGTCGCTCCGAACCCATGCCGAGGCCACCGCGGCGATCCTCGAGCGGTTCATCGTGGACACCGTGGGCAGCAAGGCGGTTGTGGCGGAGATGAACGGCAAACTGGAGCTGAACCCGGCCGTCCGGACGCTGCTCACCACGGACAAGCTGCTGGACCTTGCGGCAAACACGCTGGCCCTGGCGGACCTGACGGTGGAGTTTGGGGCGGCCCGCCCGGACACGGACGGGGCCCTCACCGTCAACCCTGACCCGAGCCTCGCGTTCACCACAAGCCTCTCGGTTGATCCCGCGCTTGGCCAGCGGCGCGACCCCGCCATCACGCCCGTGCAGACGTCGGTGGCCCGCACCAACCGGGTACACGACTGGGGGATGGAGATCACCCTGTCCAATCCGTACACCAGCAGGGCCACGACGCTGGCGGCCATCACAGGCCTGCTGCTCGCCATGGCGATGGCCGCGCTGCTGATCGCCGTGGTTGCGGCAAGCCTCATCGCGCATCGGTTTGCGCAGCCCATCACCCGCCTCACGGAGGCCTCGCGCCGGCTGGCCGAGGGCAATCTTGGGTCGCGGGTTGCCACCGAGGAGGGCATGGGCGCGCTGGAAGTCCAGGTGCTTGCCGAGCAGTGGAACACGATGGCCGCCCGGCTTGAGGAAAGCGTAGGGATCATCCGCCGCGACCGTGACCTCAGCCGGGACTTCCTGGCCGATGTGAGCCACGAGCTGCGCACGCCGATTGCCGCCACGCGGACCTTTATCGAACTGCTCCAGGGGCCCGCGGGTCTTGATCCGGCCGCCCGCACCGAATTCCTTGACGCATCCGCCGTCCAGCTTGACCGGCTTGACTGGCTGGCCCAGAACCTCCTTGAGCTGTCGAAACTGGACTCGGGCCTCGTGCTGCTCAACCTTCGCCCGGACGACATCCGAGGCACAGTTGAGAGCGGCGTAGAGCAGCAGCAGCAGGCAGCGGAGCGCAAGGACATCACCCTCACCACCTCACTCCCAGACCGGCCCCTGCGCATCAGCCATGACGCGCCGCGTGTTGGCCAGATTGTCGGCAACCTTGTCGGCAACGCCATCAAGTTCACGCCGCGCGGCGGCGTTATCGAGGTCACCGCGCAGCGAGAGGCTGACGGCGGCGCGCGCATCGAGGTGTCGGACACGGGCGTCGGCATTCACCCTGCGGAACTGCCGCGGATTTTTGAGCGCTTCTACCGCGGCTCCGCGGCGAACGAGGCGCGCGGCACCGGCTCCGGGCTTGGCCTCGCCATCGTGAAGTCCATCGTGGACATGCACCACGGGACCATCGCTGTGGAGAGCCGGGTTGGCCATGGCACACGGTTCACGGTGGTGCTGCCGCAGGATCCAGAGGAGACCACTCCCGTGGAGCGCAAACCACGACGTCGGCGCCGCGATAAGGGCGCCCCAAAGGAGCCCGCGGCAGGATCTGAGCCGAAGGTGGATGATTCTTCACCGACTCTCTCATCAGCCCGCAATGGCGCTCCGTCACCCTAGACACAACAGCACGCCAACCCCCAGCAGCCCCCCGTTCCAGCGCGCGAGCAACCGAGGCATGACGCAAGACCCCCAACCGGACCCGCTTGACGAGACGCAGCCCATCGATCCCGCCGTGGCAGACATCGGCCGTTATGCTCCGGCCCCGGAGCCCCGGCCAGACACGCGGTGGGCATGGGCCTCGTCGCCCAGCCAGACCCCCGCCACGCCGTGGGCCTCGTCAGCCACGATCACGGGCGCGCCACCGGCTGTCCCCGTGGCGAGCAGCCAGCCGCCCACACTCCAGGCAGAGGGCGTGTCAGCGCAGACGTCCACGCCCTTTGACGACGTTGAGATGGCCAGCGCACCGCCCCCGTCGCCCGTGACGCCTGGGCCAACTCCCAGACGCCGCGGCGGACCAGGCATCGGCACGATTGTTGCGGCATCGCTCCTCTCTGCGGTTCTCGCGTCAACCGGCACCGTGCTGGTGCTGCACGAGACCGGGGCGTTCACAGCCGGCACCGCGTCTGGTCCCCAGGCAAGCCCGCAGACCAACACGGGCCAGCCCGTTGCAATCAATGAGTCTTCCGCGGTGATCGCCGCGGCAGCGTCGGTCAGTCCCGCCGTGGTCAAGCTCACGGTCACAGCGCAGGGCACCGACCCGTTTGGCACCGGCCAATCCGAAGGCGTCGGCTCCGGCGTCATCTACGACGCGAACGGCTGGATCCTCACCAACAAGCACGTCGTCAACGGGGCCACCAAGATCACGGTGGAACTCAAGGACGGGCGGACCTTTGACGGCCGCATCTATGGCACGGACACATTCTCAGATCTTGCAATCGTGAAGATTGATGCCACGGGCCTCCCGGCAGCAGCGCTGGGCAAGTCAGACGAGCTCAAGGTTGGCCAGCTGGTGATCGCGATCGGGAGCCCGCTGGGCACCTACTCGTTCTCCGTGACCAGCGGCATCGTGTCGGCCAAAGGCCGTGAGCTGACGGAGGGCACCGCCCGGATCACCAACCTGATCCAGACCGATGCCGCCATCAACCCGGGCAACTCCGGCGGTCCACTCGTGGACGCGGCCGGCCACGTGGTGGGCATCAACACCGCGGTCGCCACGGACTCGTCGGGCATCGGCTTCGCCATCCCCATCGACATCGCCAGGCCGATCATGAACCAGGCCGTCAAGGGCGAGACGCTGGCGCGGCCGTACATCGGCGTCCGGTACAACACCATCACGCTGCAGTTGAAGACGGCGCTGAACCTTCCTGTGGACAACGGCGCCCTCATCGGCACGGGTGACGGGACCGGCAACGGCGTGACCACCGGAAGCCCGGCTGAGAAGGCGGGTCTGAAGGACGGCGACATCCTTCTCGCAATCAACGGCACGCCGCTTGACCAGGAGCACCCCCTTGACGCGATGCTGGTCCAGCACGCTCCAAACGAGGTGATCACGCTGGACGTCCTCCGCGCCGGCGCAACCATCAAGGTCCAGCTGACCCTGGGTGTTCGCCCCACCAACCTGCAGTAGATCCTGGCCCGTGGCGGGTACGCCCGCGTAGCGGCGTCAGCCAGAACGGCGGCGTCAGCCAGAACGGCGGCGGTGGATCTCGATACCGGCGGAGCGGAACGGCCCGCCCAGTTTCACCGCGGGCTTGCGGACGCGGACGGCGACCTCATCGGCCGGGAAGCCAGCAAGGAGCTCCTGGGCGATGGCCTCGGCGAGCGCCTCAATGAGGTTGAACCGGGTGGACTCGACAATCTGGCGGCAGACGTCGTAGACGCGCGAGTAGTCAATGGTCAGGGCTAGGTCGTCCGAGATGCCCGCGGGCTGCAGGTTGAGCGCCAGCTCCACGTCAACCTCAAAGGGCTGTGTGGAGAGGTGCTCTTCCTCGTAGACCCCGTGCGTGCCGTCGAGGACCATCCCCTCCAGCACGATCCGGTCGCTCACGCGCCACTCCCTGTGCTCCAGCCGGCGGGCCGCCAGCCGCGCCGTACGGCATCTGCCACCCGCGCCGCGCGGACGTTGGCCGCGACATCGTGGACCCGCACGATATCCGCTCCGGCCACCACGCCGAGGACCGTGCTGGCAGCAGTGACCTCCACGCGCTGGTCCGGCGGCAGGTCCAGGAGCTTCCCAAGCGTGGATTTGCGTGACGTGCCCAGCAGCAGCGGCCGACGGAGCACCTGGAGTGCATCCAGCCCTGCAAGGAGCGCGAGGTTGTGCTCGGGCGTCTTGCCGAAGCCAAAGCCAGGGTCAATGACCAGGTGCTCCCACGGGACGCCTGCGTCCAGCGCCCGGTCCACAGCGCGCCACAGGTCCGCCAGCACCTCCGCCATGAGGTTGCGGTAGCGCGCCGCCTCGCGGTTGTGCATGAGGACAATCGGCACGCCGTGCTGGGCCGCCACGCGCATGAGGGCGTCATCGTCGGCCACGCCCCACACATCGTTGAGCATGTGGGCACCCGCGGCCAGCGCAGCCTCGGCGACAGCCGGGCTGGTTGTGTCCACGGAGATGGGAGTGCCCGGGAGGGCCTGCGCGATGGCGCGGACGACCGGCACAACACGGCCAATCTCGTCGGCCACGGGGATTGGGGCATGGCCGGGGCGGCTCGAGGCGCCGCCGACATCGAGCATGTCTGCGCCCTGTGCAACCATCGCCTGCGCTTGCGCAAGCGCCGCAGCAATGGGATCGGCGCCACTCGACACCTGCATCAGGCCATCGCCCGAGAAGGAGTCAGGCGTGACGTTGAGGATGCCCATGACGTACGTGCGCTGGCCCCAGATCAGGGTTGCGGGGCCCACGGTCATTGGCGCGGGCGCACCCGGCAAACCGGGGCTGGCGCCGTCTGGGAGCCGAAACGACGGGGTGGCAGCGCCGCCGCCTGCCTGGGGCTCCTCGCGGACCACGCCATCCTCGCCGGGGAGCCGACGATCCGTCATGCAGCCTCCGGATCCCGCACCGCAGGATCCTCTACCAGCCGGGCGCGCGCAGCACCCACGAGGTACAGCGACCCGGCTACGACGACGGTACCCTCCCCAACGCTGAGCGCGAGATCCAGCGCCGCATCCGGGGTCACCGCGGCGATGGCGCGCAACCCCGGGATCCCCGCCGTCTGCCATGCCGCCGCTAGCTCCGGCGCGGAGAGTGACCGTGGCAGGTCCATCGACGTGCAGATCACCGTGGCGTGTGCCAGTGCAGCGCAACCGGCCATCGCGCTGATGACGCCCGGGACGTCCTTGTCCACCATCGAGCCCCACACCAGCGTCAGGGCCGGCGGGTTGGCCGCTGCGCCGCCCACGAGATGCGGCCGCAGATCGTCCAGCGCCGAGGCAAGCGCCGCCGCTCCCGCCGGGTTGTGGGCGCCGTCAAGCAGCACCTCACGCGTCCCGCCACCGGGAACCGCCACATCCACAAGCTCAAGCCTGCCTGGCCAGCGGGCCTCCTCATACCCGCGGCGACGCGCGTCGTCCGGGACCACGGCAATCCCAGCGGCCTCGAGGGCATCGAGCAGCGCGTCTGCGACGGCAAGGTTGGCGCCCTGGTGGCGACCGCGGAGACCGATGTTGGTGGGACCGAGACGCGGCAGATCCACCGTAAGCGTGTCTCGGGTCCACCCCAGGACGTTTGCAGGCCCTACGACGGCAAGCGGGACGCCAAGACGCAGGCAGCGACGGCGCACCACGCCCAGGGCATCGTCCGTGGTCCCCGTGACCGCCCGATCGCCGCGGTTGATGATGGCGGCCTTCTGGCGGGCGATGGCTTCAAGCGTGACGCCAAGGCGGTCCGTGTGATCGAGCGCCACGTTGGTCAGGACCGCCACGCCGCCGTCCCAAGCATGGGTGGCATCGAGGCGACCGCCCAGACCCACCTCCACGAGCGCGACGTCGGGCCGCGTCTGCGCGAAATGGCGAAACATGACGGCAGTGAGGAGTTCGAACTCCGTGAGCGGGCCAAGACGCCGCGCCACCTTGTCCGCCAGGGGCAGCACCGCCGCCACGCCGTCAGCAAAGTCCTGTGGCGAGATGGGCCGCCCATCCACGACGATCCGCTCGCGGTACGTCACTAGATGGGGCTTGGGGGTCTCGGCCGTCCGGTACCCGGCAGCCCGAAGCGCGGATCCGGCCAGCGCGATGACGCTGCCCTTGCCGTTGGTGCCGGCGACCAGCGCCCCGCGCACGTCCAGCTGCGGATCTCCGAGCTCGCGAAGCAGCGCACGGACGCGGCCAAGCCCCATGCGGATGCCGAAGCGGCCGCGCGCCTCGAGGGCGGCCAGCGCGTCGGCATAGGTGAGGTTGTGAGGCGCCGAAGCAGGCGCTGAGCCGACGGGCGCGCTCACTCTCGGCTCAGCTCGTCCTCGTAGAACACGCACTGGTTGAAGCGCGGCGTGAGGCACACGTCGTTGACGTAGCCCTCATCAAGGTGGACGCCACCGCGCAACTGGCAGCGCGACACGTTGGCAGGCTGGCGGATGAGGCCCTTGAGCAGGTGGGGCGCCTGGATGGGGATCGCGCCGCGGGAGCCCGTCAGGTAGAAGTGCGGACAGACGTTGCGCCGGAGGCTTGGCAGACCAAACGGACGCGGTGCCTGGGGCGAGTCGGATCCCCGGTCGGCGGCGCGATACACACCGCGCGTGCTGCTGAACGTGAGCGGCCCGCCCATCGGCCGCAGGGCAAGGGCCGCTGTGAGGTGCGTGCGCGACATGGGGGACGACTGCGGACGAAACGGCACGGCCGGAGCGAAGCGCGTTTGAGCGGGCGCAGGAGTTGGCGCGGCCGGCTGGAGGGCCTGGAGGGCCTGGGCAGCGGGTGCTGGCGGCGTGGAACCCGGTCGAGACAGCACTCGACTAACCGGGGCGTGACTCCACGTCCCGCGGTCGCCGGGTGCAGGCCTCATCGGCCTCCGGTCTCGCGCCTCCACCGGATCCTCCCTCACGCACGGCCACTGGCAGCCGCGTGCTGTTGGCAGCGTACCACCGTGTCCGCTGTGATCGGTTTGCCAAGGCATGCCGAACTCGTGACGTATTGGCGCCTTCGCCGGTCAGGTGCCCGCTTCATGCGACAATCCGCGCGATGGTGCCCCGCCGCGGGGGGCGGCCCTCGCAGGTCAGCCCCCGTCAACCCTCCACCGGCCGCCCGACTCCGAAGCGGGTCAGACCGGTTGCGCCGTCGGCCGCCCGGCTCTCCCGGCACCGGACGATCGAGCGCCGGAAGGGGCTGCCGCCGGGCGTCCAGATCCTGCTCGGCGCCGCCATCGTCATGCTCGGCGCCGTGGTGCTCTTCGCAGGCGTGGGCAAGGTGGGCCCCATCCTGGCCGCGGCTGTCCGGGGTCTCGGCGGGATCGCCTCCAATGTCGTCACACCCACCGAGTCCGCCACACCGCTGCCCTCGGGCGCCGTCAGCGACGCCCCGATGATTGTCGCGCCCAGTCAGCAGTACACCAACAACTCCGCCATCGAGATCACGCTCAAGGTGCCGGGTTCGGTTGCCGGCCAGACCGGGTACACCTGCCGGCTGTGGGTCACGCTGCCCAATGCGGAGGCGGTGATCGCCACGGAGGTGCCGGTTGGCGCCACAACCCAGCTGAAGATCCCCGACGTCGCGCTCGCTGAAGGCCCGAACAGCTTCCAGGCCTCAATTGTTGGCCCAGGCGGAGAGAGCGTTCTCTCAACGCCTGTCACCTGGATCCTGGACACAACCAAGCCCAGCGTGAAGATCACCTCGCCCGCCAACAATGCCTCCATCACGCAGGCCACGGTGCTGGTGAAGGGCAAGACGCAGGCAAACAGCGATGTGCGGATTGCCAACGGCGCCAACGGGGCCGCGACAACGACGACCGCCGACACGACAGGTGTCTTCTCGGGGACCGTGGCGGTTGCGGCAGGCTCCAACGTGCTCACCGTCACTGCCACGGATCCCGCTGGCAACACCAACGCGGCCACGGTGACCGTCACCCGCGGGACAGGCCAGCTCCGCGCGGTCCTCACGGGCACCACCTACCGGTTCACGGTCGCCAAGCTGCCAAAGAACGTCACGTTCACCGTGGTGGTCACAGGCCCGGATGGGCGCCGAGTTGGCGGCGCCTCGGCCCTCTTCACCATCACCGTGCCGGGGCTTCAGCCCATCGTGTCGGGCGTGTTCTTGACCGACTCAAGCGGTACCGCGGCCTTTGCCACCACAATCCCGGCGCCATCCCTGCCCGGCACCGGCACTGGCAGCGGCCTCGCCAGCGTCCTTGTCACGCTGCCCGACGGCGTCACCACAACCACGGCCCGCCAGGTGCTCACGGTCCAGTAGCGGACTGCGCCGCTTTCGCGCGTGACATCGCGCTCCGGTGTAGCTACGCTGTGCGCCATGCCGCCCTGGCGCTGCCCCCACTGCAACACGCCCCAGCCAGAGACATCGCGCTGCTGGCTGTGCGGCAAGATGACCACGGCCTGCATCGCCTGCCGCCACTTCCGGCGGGGCATGGCGGGCGGTCTGGCGCTGTGTGGACGCAACCCCAAGGGCCCCGTGCTCAGGGGACTTGAGGTGATGCCCTGCTGGGAGGCCGCCCCGCCGCCGCGCAGCCCGGCCACGCCCGCGGCTGACGGACATCTGCAGGCGGCGGCCCGCTCCACTCGAACGTTTGTTCCAGTGGAGGCCCTGGCCAAGCCCGCGCCCACGGCCGACGAACTTGCCCTGGCGGCCCGAGAAGCAGCGGCAATCGCCGCGCGGACCCAGCCTGACTGGGGTTGGGTCCTGTTTGCGGAACTCGAGGCCTAAGGACAGGCCACGGCCGTCGCCGGGCGGGCCGAGGCGCCATGCCGCCACTCCGACGCCCGTCCCGATGAAGACTTCGCGATCTGAGGCGTCCGCCGCCCGGGATGGCGCGTTTCACCCGGCCGGACCGGTGTTTCAAGGCACGTCAGGGCCAAAGACATGAAGTCTTCATCCATGCGCCACGCAGAGAGGCGGCTGCCTGGGAGGCGGCGCCTCCTCGGCCGACGAGCCGGCCGAGGAGGCTCGGCCGGCCGTCAGGCTACGGGGTGCAGGTTCCGTAGAGGCCCGCGTACTCGACCACGTCGTAGAACTTGAAGTCGATGGCGGTGCCCTTGGCCACCGAGATGCCCTTCGGGATTAACTGCTCCGATACGAGCCAGCCACTGGCCTGACCCGGATCCGAAGGATTGGGGCCGGGCGGCGTGACGGGAGGAAGCCACGTGATGGCGCCGAGGGTCAACCCATCTCCTGGAAGCGCGGCAAGCACCGCTCCAAGGAGCATGCATTTGTAGTTCTTCACCGTCACCAGCGCCACCGGCGTCGGCGTGGGGGCAATCGTTGGCGTTGGGGTGGGCGCGGGCGTCGGGGACGGGGTGGGCGACGGCGAGGGCGACGGCGACACCTCCGGACCATCGGAGACCACGTAGCTCACCGGCGTGCCGGGGGCCACGATGACGCCTGGCAGCGGGTTCTGGCTGATGATGGAGCCGGCCGGAACCAGCGGGTCAAACCCGGTGGTGCGGGTGCCGATGGCCAGCCCCGCCGTCACGACCTGTGCAAGCGCATCTGCCTCCAGCTTGCCGCGCATGTCCGGCACGGTGACAGACTGCTTGCCGCGCGCGACGGTCAGTTGGATCTGCGAACCGGTCGCAACGGACGCGCCCTGCAGGGGGTTCTGCGCAACGACGGTGTCAGGTGCAACGTCTGCACGCTCCTCGGACGCGGCGCGCACAACCGTTAGGCCAAGCTGCGTGGCGTTCTTCTCCGCATCGGCGTACGTCATGTTGATGAACGACGGCACGCTGACCATCGCCCCCGACGATGAGGGCGAGGGCGTCGGCGTGGCCGAGGGACCGCCCGAGACAAACTTGAAGACGAGCAGACCGAAGACCACAAGGATTGCAATCACAAGCCCGCCAGCGATCCACGCCCACGGGCCGGCGCCGGGCTCGTCGCCGTCCGACATGGGCGGCGGGGGCGGCACGCTGCGCGTGGAGATTGGTGCGGGACCGCCGGAACGCGCATAGGCATCGGGCGGATACGGCATCGGCGGCGCCACGCGAGGCGGGACGGGGGCACCGGCGGCTCGGGCGGCACCTGCGGCAATCGGCCCAATCGGCCCAGCGGCGGCGGCGGCGGCA
>CAIXZV010000541.1 GCA_903924005.1 uncultured Chloroflexota bacterium
GTGCGGGCATACCCGGTGGTGGCGACGCCCTTGAGTTCAACCGTGCCAAGGTCGCCGATGGTGACCTTGGTTGGCGGGGCGGCAGTCGCAGAGGGAGTCGGGGCGGCCGATGCGCCAGCCGAGGCGGACGGGGCGGGGGCGCCTGACGGGGCGGGGGCGCCCGAGGCTGCCGGAGCGCCCGAGGCTGCCGCGGGCTTCTTGTAGCCCACGACAAGACCCGTGACCTGCGCGATGCTCGTGATCCGGCCGATGGTGGAGACCGGGATCTTCGAGCCCTGAGCGGTGATCTGGCCGGAGGGGAACGTCAGGTTGTTGGCGGCCAGCACCCCCGTGATCTGGCCGAGCGTGATGCCGTTGGCCGACAGCTTGGCGGGGTCAAGCGTGACGAGCACGCGCTGCACCTCGCCGCCGGTGAGGTCCACGCTGCCCACGCCGTCGATCCCCTGGAGGGCCGGGACGATCTCCGTCTGCGCGATATGCGCGGCGTCGGCAAGCCCGGTGTCCGACTTGGCGGCGATCGAGGCGATGATCACCGGCGAGGCGTTGATGTCGAGCGCCGTCACCGTGGGGTTCACGGTGCTGGGCAAACCCGCGTTCTGCAGGTTCTGCTCAATCGTCGCCCGGATCTCCTTAACGTCAGAGCCGAACGCGAACTGGGCCACAACCAGCGACAGCGAGTTGGCCGAGGTGGACTGCAGGCTCTTCAGGCGCGGGATGCTGGAGATCGCGCGCTCGATGGGCTTGGTCACCTGGTCGGCGACGTCCGCGGCGCCTGCACCCGGGAGGGGCGCAATCACCGTGATCACCGGGAACTGGATATCCGGGAGCAGTTCCTGCTTGAGGCTGCCCCAGGCGGCGATACCCGAGATGAAGAGCGCGCCGGCAAGAAGCAGCACGACGCTGCGCTTGCTGACCGCGAGCTGTGAGAGACGACCCATGGGATCCTTCCTGCCGAGCGTGTGGGGTTGCGGGGTTTCGGCTACGCCGTGGGCGGAGCCGGCGCGTCCTGCGCGGTGACCCGGTCGGCCGCCCTCGAGAGCGCGTTGAGGGACTGGCGGAGACCCGCCAGTTCGTCGTCGTTGAGATGGGCCAGCAGCTCGCGCATCTGTCGCGCATTGAGCTCCCGGAACCGGTCGATAAAGGAGGCACCGCCCGGCGTGAGGCTGACGACCACCTGGCGGCGGTCAGCAGGGTCCTCGTGGCGCGCGGCAAGACCAGACTCAACAACCCGATCGACAAGCCCGCTGACCGTGGACAGCGAGACACCGAGGCGGATCACGAGATCGGACATGTGGAGATCGCCGAGGGCGCTTAGCAAGTACAGCAGTTTTGCCTGCGGCATCGTCACGGCGATCTCGAGAAACTCGGGAGCGTGGCCGCCGGCCAACTGGTGCATGAGCGCCTCGTAGCCCGAGATGATGTCGGTGACGAGGTTGGCGCGGTCAGGTGCGGTGATGGGAAATTCCTTTGCCTGAGGCTGATCCTTGGTTTACACCAAAGTATTCGACTGTGACCATACCCCGGATTGGGGGGATGAGCCGCGAACGTCGAGGCGTTGGCGGATCGCCTACCATCGGCCGGTGCCCACCTCTCATCGAGCCATCTCGGCTGCCGTCGCCCGGCGCTACCTGGCGGTCCATCACCTGCTGACGCCGCCCCGTTCGCTCCCGGCAGAGCCGGCGTCCGTCATGCGTGTCATCGACCAACTGGGCTCACTCCAGTTCGACCCGCTCGAGGTGGCCGGCCGCAACCACGACCTTGTGCTGCTCGCTCGGGTGGCTGGGTACCGGCGGAGTTGGACCGACGAGCTGCTCTATCGCGACAGGGTTTTGTACGAGACGTACAACAAGATGTTCTCCATCGTGCCAACCGCAGAGCTGCCGTGGTATCGCATCACCTGGGACCGATCAAGCTCGCGTCATGAGGGCGAGGCCTTTGACGCGCACGCCCCGCTTGTTGAGGAGCTGCTGGCGCGGATCCGGGACGGCGGCCCCACCTCGTCGCTGGACATCGGTGCCCGCGAGGCGATCGACTGGTATTGGAGGCCAACCAACCAGGTCCGCGCGCTGCTGGAGGCGATGGCCGAGGCGGGCGTCTTGGCGATCTCGCGTCGCAAGGGCAACCAGCGCTACTACGACCTCGTTGAGCGGCTGTTCCCGAAAGCTCTCCTCGCGCGGCGCGTGCCGGAGCGCGAACAGCTGCTCCACAAGCTGCGATCGCGGTACCGCGCCAACGGGCTGCTAGGCGCCACCGGGGAGTACACGCTGTGGACGGGGACCGGTTCGGCGGTTGATCGCGTGTCGCTGCGGGCAGAGCTGGTGGAGACCGGGACGATCGTCCCGGTTGCGGTGGAGGGGTTGAAGGGTCTGCGCTTCGTGCCGGTGGAGGCGATGCCCGAGCTGGATGCCGCCGAGGCTGCCGTCTTGGCCGGGGGTCCCGCTGGTGGCGGGGCTGCCTTCATCGCACCGCTGGACCCGCTGGTCTGGGACCGCGACCTATTGGCGGCGCTCTACGGGTTTGACTACAAGTGGGAGGTGTACGTCCCGGCCGAGAAGCGCCGTTGGGGCTACTACGTGCTCCCGCTGTTCTACGGCGACCGGTTTGTGGGGCGGATTGAGCCGCGCATCGACCGCAAGACAAGCACGCTGCGGATCCTGGGTCTGTGGTGGGAGGACGGGTTTGACCCGTTGTCGGACGCCAATCCCGGGTTCGCTGGCGCGTGTGCCGACGCTATCCGGGCGCACATGGCGTTTGCTGACCTGACGAAGGTGGCGCTGCCGCGAACTGCTGCGCATCGCGCGTTCTCGGCCGCCGTCCGCCGCCGATTGGCTGGCGGGCAGGGGTAGCATCGAGGCCATGAGCATCGAGATCCGGGCCGTTGAGCCTGATGAGTACCAGGTTGCTATTGAGGTGATGTCCGCGGCATTCCTCGACCGTCTGGACACCGCTCGCATCGCTGAGGCCGTCCGCGGCACATGGGCGCCGGGTCGCACGTGGGTGGCGTTTGACGGCGCGCGGGCCTGCGGCACGTTCCGAACGTGGGGCACGGAGCTCACCCTGCCGGGTGGTGCGCCAATCCCCGCGGCCGCAGTGACAGCCGTCACCGTTCTGCCCACCCATCGCCGCCGCGGCATCCTCACGGCGATGGCCGCCCGCGAACACGCGGCGATGCGCGAGCGTGGCGACGCGGCGGGGATCCTGTGGTCATCGGAGTTCGGGATCTACACGCGGTTTGGCTACGGGCCGGCAACGCGTGACGCCACGTGGACGATCAAGACCCACGAGACACGCTGGCACGGGGATGTGATGGGCAGCGTGGAATTGGCGCCGCTCAACCAGGAGTCGGCCGACGCCATCCGCGATGTCTACGACGTGTGCCGGTCGCGCGAGGCTGGGCACCTGCGGCGTCGGCCGATCGACTGGGAGATGGATTTGGGGGCTGCGCCCGCCGACGTTTGGCGAAGCGTGGAAGGGCTTCCTTGTGCTGCATCGCGATGCGGCAGGCGGTGTGGACGGCTACGCCCGCTACTCCACCAAGACCGAGTGGCCAGATCACATCCCCCAGGGCACGGTTGAGGTGGAGGACCTCCACGCCACAACGCATGAGGCGTACGCGGCGCTCTGGCGCTACCTCGCGTCCATTGACCTCGTCACGGTGGTGCGCGCCGAGTCCCGGCGCTGCTCGGAGCCGCTCCCGTGGCTCGCCACAAACCAGCGGGCGGTGCGCCAGAGTTCGGCCATTGATGGGCTCTGGGTGCGCCCCGTGGACGTGCCCCGGGCGCTGGAGGCACGCGCCTGGGAGCGGGCCGGCTCGCTTGTGCTGGACGTTTCCGAGCCCGGCGACGAGAGCCGTGTCGCCGGGACCGGGCGCTGGCTCCTTGACGTGTCGCCTGACGGCGCCCGCTGCACGTCCACGGACCGATCGGCCGATCTCGCGCTGCCGCTGGCCGCGATTGGCGCCGCCCTCCTGGGCGGGACGCGTCTGCGCGACGTGGTGCTGACGACCGGCTGCGACGAGGCGAGGCCCGGCGCGCTGGCGCTGGCCGACTCCCTGTTCCGGACGGCCGACGAGCCTTGGTGCTCAACGGGCTTCTAGCCGGGTTCTTCGGCTCTCGTCGTTGCGGTGGCCGGCACCGGTTTCGGGCCAAGCCCAAGGCTGTCAAGCCACCGCCGCAGCTGGCGGTGGACCGCCTCAGCGCCCACCAGCGGCTCGTCCACCGTCCACTCGGCCGGATGCAGGATGAACGCCTCGGTCTGCGCCCCGCCCATGCCGCCGTGCGATCCGATGAGTTCCTCAAAGGCGGCCACCTCGTCCGTCTCGGCGTCATACAGGCTCACCAGCACCAGGTCGCCGCAATGCTCCATGCCGGCAAGACGCCGCAGACCCGTGATTGCGTGCTCGCCGTACGGCGCCACCGGGTCCTCGCCCTCCACGCGGCCACTGTCCAGATACCGCGAGCCCCGCACCCCCACCACCACCGTCCCGTGCGCCTCGGAGCGCGCCATCAGCAGGCCGATGCCAGGGTGGCGCCCCAGCGACGCCACGAGCCCCGGCCATGACCGATCGATCTCCTCCACCGTGGCGCGCCCCGCCATCCGCGGGAAGTAGACCAGCGCGAGGTTCCCCGATGGCGCCACCACAAGTTCCGGCAGCGTCGTATCGGCGGCGCGCTGCTCGTCGGCGGCAGTGGCCTCGGCCCGGCTCGAACGCGTCATCACCCGCGTCAAGGCTCCGGTTGCACCGGTGGTCTGGCTGGTCTCAGCCAGGACGCCGGCAATGGGCCCCCATGCTGCAAGCGGGTCCACCGTGGTGTGGGTGTGGACGTCGCCGCCCATCAGGGCCGTGATCACCTGCTGGAGCGTCTGGCCGTAGCGCTGGCGGAACGTGGCGCCAAGGCTCTGGCCGTGGTCTGACAAAACGACAAACTTGTACGGCCGCGGCGTGTCCTCGGCGGCACGGGCCAGCGACCGGATGACACGGTCAACTCCGTCAAGCGCGTCGAGCGTCTCCGCCCGTTCAGGGCCCGAGTGGTGGGCAATCTCGTCGTAGTCCGTGTAGTCCACGTAGACCACCGGGGTCCCCCGGAACATCTCCTCCAGCACCAGGCTGGTGGCCAGGGCCCGCAGGGCGACGTTGGTGGCTGCCCGGGCGATGGGGTAGGGGAGCCCGCGCTCCATCCGCGGCTCCACGCCGTTGCGCGTGGACCGCGCCGCCTGGACGTACTCCTTGATCACCTCGCCCACGGTCAGCGCGATGGTGTGGAGGTAGTTGTAGGGACTTGCAAAGAAGGAGAAGAACGTCTGGCTGCGGCCAAGGCCCTGGCCCGGATCGCGGATGGTGGCGGCGGTGATGTAGCTGCGGACCGCGTCGCCGGAGACCAGGTTGCCGATGCTTGCGCCATCGGCCGCCAGCAGCCCCCGCCCGTTGGAAGCCCTGCGGCCAATCTCGGCTGCGTCCTCGGGTCTGTTGGAGACCATCATCCGGCCCCGGTCCTTCTCCCACCAGCGGAACGCGGGGATGAAGCCGTTGTTGCCGTGGAGGATGCCCGCCTGGGAGGCGGAGGTCTGCGACGGCAGCAGACACGTCCAGCGGTCAAGCCGCATGGAGCCACTCCGCACCCAGCGCGACAGGAACGGCACGCGTCCAGCGCGGATCTGGTGCGTGAGGACCGGATGGGCGAGACCGTCCACCTGCACGATCACGACGCCAGGGCGGTCGGTCCGGATGACGCCGCGACGGCTCAGGGCCAGTTGGCGGACGAGGACACCCCAGTAGGAGTCGTCGCTGCTGGATGAGAGGATGGACGTGAAGGTCACGCTGACAACGGCGTACGCCCATGACGCTGTGAATGCGGGCACTGGACCGTCCACGGTGATGCCGGGCATGGTCTCGCCGATCACGTAGAACGCCGCCACCTGGAAGCACAGCGTGGCGAGTGCCAGTGCAATTGGGCTGAAGGGCGCCAACACCGCCAGCAGCACGGGCCGCACCAGCAGGTTCAGCGCCGACAACACGACGAACGCCCCGGCGACAGACACCGGTCCCGTGGCGTGGATCCCGGGCACCACCCACACGGTGAGCGTGAGCGCGGCGATGCCAACCAGGAAGCTGATTGCCACGCGCAGGACCAGCGCGCGACGGCCGGGTCGCCACGTCCAGAGCAGACGCAACTGCAGGCCGTAGAACGAGAAGAGGCGGCGCATCATCGATGCCGGACCCCACCGCGCCAGCCTGCCGATCCTGTGCCCAATCCTGCGATCTCGCACTGGATCATGCTACCCGCCGCAGGACACCGCGGACGACCGCAGCGGGGGTGTCGGCGTCGTCGTTGACGGATCGCGAGTTAATTCCGATAATTTAGGTCGGGATTAGCCCGTGGGCCACATCCCGCGCCCGCGGCGTTCCCTCTTCACGCCATCAACCGCGGCCCTGCGCCGCACGGAGCTGCGATGACCTCCACTCGAGACCTCGTCAAGGACGAGCGCGACCAGTACGCGTTCCACGACGACATTGTCTATCTCGCCCAGACCAAGCGCGGTCTGACGCGAGAGACCGTTGAGGAGATCAGCGCCTTCAAGAAAGAGCCGGACTGGATGCTCCAGTTCCGTCTGCGCGCCTACGACCACTTTGTCGCACGCCCGATGCCCGCGTGGGGCGGCGCGCTCAGCACCATCGACCTCGACAAGATCGTCTACTACCGCAAGCCATCCGAGCGCGAAGAGAAGTCCTGGGATGACGTCCCGGAGAAGATCAAGGCGACGTTTGAGAAGCTGGGCATCCCCGAGGCGGAACGCAAGTTTCTTGCGGGCGTTGGCGCGCAGTACGACTCCGAGGTGGTGTACCACTCGGTCCGTGAGGAGCTGACCAAGATTGGCGTGGTCTTCATGGGCACCGACCAGGCCATGAAGGAGCACCCGGAGATCTTCCGCAAGTACTTCGGCACCATCGTCCCGCCGGAGGACAACAAGTTTGCCGCGCTCAACAGCGCGGTCTGGTCCGGCGGGTCGTTTGTCTACGTGCCCAAGGGCGTCGAGGTCCCGCTCCCGCTGCAGGCCTACTTCCGCATCAACGGCGAGAACACCGGCCAGTTTGAGCGAACGCTCATCGTTGTGGACGAGGGCGCCAAGGTTCACTACATCGAGGGCTGCACCGCGCCCATCTACGCCACGGACTCGCTCCACGCAGCCGTGGTTGAGGTTGTGGCGCTGGCGGGCTCGAAGGTCCGCTACACCACCATCCAGAACTGGTCCAACGACGTCTACAACCTCGTGACCAAGCGGGCCCACGCGCACGCGAACAGCACCGTGGAGTGGGTGGACGCAAACACCGGCTCCCGCCTGACGATGAAGTACCCGGCGATCTACCTCGTGGGCGAAGGCGCCTCCGCCGAGGTCA
>CAIXZV010000542.1 GCA_903924005.1 uncultured Chloroflexota bacterium
CGGGTCCACGGTCTGGGAGGCGAGCTGGTCCGAGCGGTCGTACAGGTACGACGTCGTGACGGACCCGTCGGCCTTGAGCACCCGGTTGCCGTCGAGGTCGTACCGGTACGAGCGCGTCCCGAGGCCGGACTCGGAGGCGAGCCTGCCCAGGCCGTCGTAGGCGTAGGAGGCGGTGCCCGTGTAGCCCGGGGAGGCGGTGGAGCCCGGGAGCGAGCGGCTGTCGGAGACGACGCTCCCGGCCCGGTCGCGGGCCTCGCCGAGCGAGCCCACCACGGAGGGCGACGTCGCGGGGTTCGAGACCAGCGATGCGCCCGCCGGGCGCCTCGCGCCGTCGTACAGGGGGGCCTGGGCGAGCGGCGCGGCGGACGGCAGCGTGCGCGAGGCCAGCAGCCCGTCGAGGCGCCAGGCCTGCGCCACGGCGCCGCCCTGCCCGGACGGCGGCGCCGCCGACGCCAGGCGCCCGGCCCAGTCGTACGAGAAGGACGACGTCCCGAGGGCGCCCGAGCCGGAGCCGTCCGTCCTGGAGGCGAGCGTGCCGTCGGGGTTCCACGCCATGGCGGACTGGACGACGGCGCCGGAGCCCGTGTCGCGCGAGACCGAGGCGAGGCGCCCGCTGTGGTCGTACGCGAGGGCGAACTCGTCGGCGCCGCTCGTCACGGAGGCCGGGGAGCCGTCGGCGTTGTACGCGGTCTCGGTCGTGATCGTCGTTGAGCCCCCCGCGGCGTCGTATCTAGTCGTGGACACGGACGTGCTGCGGCCGAGGGCGTCGTACGCGGTCGCGGCGGGCGACGAGGCGAGGCTCGTGCTGGCGGTCCCCGCGCAGGAGCCCCCGGCCGGGTAGGAGCAGACGGCGGCCACCCGGCCGCCCGCGTCGTACACGGTCTCCGAGGTGTTCAGCGGCTCGACGAGGGTGTTCACCGGCGGGACGGTGAGGACCTGGCGGCCCAGGGCGTCGTACGCGTACCGCCACGCGCTCTGGTAGGCAGGCGAGGACTGGCTTGTGCTGGCGGGGTCGCAGGCGTCCGTGCCAGCCACGGCCTTCGCCGGGCAGTACACGGTCATGGCGCCCGTGGCGTCGTACCCGAACGTGCTGCGCAGGTCGTCATCGCCCCACAGGCCGCCCGACGACGATGGGGTGCCGTCCTGGGCGTTGGCGGTGACGGCCGCGGCGCGGCCCGCGTGGTCGTACGTGACCGTGGTGGCGATGCCGTTGGGCTTCACGGCAGCGGCGGCGCGGCCCAGCGCGTCGTAGGCGGTGGCCGTGGTCAGGTTGGCGTCGGACGAGGACGCCTGGGCTGCCGCGCGGTAGTGCGCCGCGATAGCGGCGGCTGGAAGCGCCCGCGCGTACGTGGCAACCCCGGCCAGGGAGCCTGTCAGGGCGCGCCCCGAGTATGTGGGGTTGTAGCCGAAGCCGATGGCGCCGGTCGCCTTGACGGTGCCCGACGCCGTTGCCGAGGCGACCTCCACGCCATTCACATAGAGCCGCTGCTGCCCCGTGGCGGAGCTCCACGTGCACGCGACGTGGTACCAGGTGCCCGACACCGCGTCAGCCGCGGCCATGACGCTGTGGTCGGCGGACGCCGCGCCGAAGATGCAGATGAACCGCTTGTTGCGGGACGTGCTGAGCCCGTCGCCCAGGCGGAGCAGGGCGTCGTCGCCGCCGCCGAGCTCCGACCCCACGACCGACTGGATGGCGGGGCTGGAGGTGTTGAAGGTCGTGGGCTTCACCCAGGCCTCGATCGTGACCTCGGGGCCCGACAGCACCGTCGCCGCCCCCGCGGGCACGCGGATCGACGCGCCGTTGACCGTGGTGGCGCCGGCCGATGTGGCGGGCGCGTTGCTGAAGGGTCCTGCGACGTTCTGGACCGGCGAGCCGGTCACGAGATC
>CAIXZV010000543.1 GCA_903924005.1 uncultured Chloroflexota bacterium
GCAAGCCGTCCACCGCGCAACTGGCCCGGCGGCAGGGCCGATTGACGCACCCACCGCGCGGTTGGATCACCGGGTGGCCACGAGACGTGCTACGTCCCGGCGCGTGCGCGGGGCCGCGGGGCGCGGGCCACGGGCCACCCGGTGGACCTCCTGCGCGGCGCACGCGGGGCGCGGGCCATGGGCCGCCCGGTGGACCTCCTGCGCGGCGCACGCGCGATCAGGCCAAGGGCGTGACCATCTGCGCGCTGCGCAAGCCGTCCACCGCGCAACTGGCCCGGCGGCAGGGCCGATTGACGCACCCACCGCGCGGTTGGATCACCGGGTGGCCACGAGACGTCGTACGCACCGGCGCGTGCGCCAGGCCGGAGTTCAGGCGGCCTCGTCCGCCTCGATGCGATAACCCACCGACCGAACCGCGACGATGCGCGGACCGCCGACGGCCTCCAGCTTTGAGCGCAGGCGCGCCAGGTGGGGCTTGAGCCAGAGCAGGTCCGGATCAGGCTCTGCCGGCCAACCCGCACGCGCAAGCCGATGGTGCGGCACAAGATCCCCGTTCGCACGAACGAGCGCCTCGAGCAGCCGGAACTCTGTGGGTGTCAGCCCCAGGCTAATCGCGCCAACCCGCGCCTCATGGCGGGCGGGCTCAAGCGTGAGCGATCCCGCGGTGAGCACACCGGGCACGCCGTCGCCGCCCAGCCGGGTGCCCGCGAGGTCCACACGACGCATGACTGCCGCAATCCGGGCCAGCAGCTCCTGCTTGCCGAAGGGCTTGACGAGGTAGTCATCCGCGCCGATGCCAAGCGCCTTGACCTTGGCGGCCTCGGAGCTCTCACCGGAGACCACCAGAACGGGCACGTTGCCCGACGAGCGCAGCTGGCCGATGACGGTGAACCCGTCAGGGCCCGGCATCGCCAGGTCAAGCAGCACAAGGTCGGGCCGCTCCTCGCGGAACCGCTTCACGGCCGTGAGGCCGTCATAGGCGGTGATGACCTGGTGACCCTCGGTGCCGACAAGGGCGGTGATGGCGCCAACCATTGCTGGGTCGTCGTCAACCACCAGAATGCGTAGGGGACGGGTTCCAATCACCTCAAGCTACCTCTCGCTTCCGCAGAACTGACGTTGCTCACAATGGTTCAGACGGCCGCGACAGCGGGGAGCGCCAGCACAAACCTGGCTCCACCGCTGGCCGCTGGCTCACACCAGAGCCGGCCGTCCATGGATTCAGCAATCCGGCGTGCGGCGTAGAGGCCAATGCCGGAACCGCGTGCCGTATTCGTTTCGCGGCGCGCATACGGCTCAAAGATGCGCTCCCGCCATTCGGGCGGGATGCCCGGGCCCTCGTCAACGATGGCAATCCGGGCGACACCCTCCACGATCCCCCACTCCAGGGTGATGGCCGTGGCTGGCGGTGCGTACTTCACGGCGTTCTCGATCAGGTGCTCCAGCACCTGCCGAAGCCGAGCCGGATCGGCAATGACGGAGAGCGGCCGCGTCTCGCCCACCACGGCGCGATGACGGTGCAGCAGCGGTGCCAACTCGTGGAGCAGTTCCGCCGTGATGGTGCCAAGGTCAATCGACCGTAGGTCCGGCGGTCTGTCGGGGACGACGCGGACCGACTCGAGGATGGAGTCCACCAGCCGGTCAAGCCGTTCAATCTGCTCAAGGGTGCCCATGTGCCATGACGCGCGGGTAGAGCGGCGGGACGGGTCACGCGATGAGCGGCCATCAAGCGGCGGCTCCTCCGAGAGGAGGTCCGTGTAGGCGCGCACCACCGCCAGCGGCGTCCGGAGCTCATGCGTGACCAGCGCGATGAGCTCGGCGCGACCCTGGTCCAGGGCCTGAAGCTGGACAACCTGCGCCTCGGCCTCTTTCTGGA
>CAIXZV010000544.1 GCA_903924005.1 uncultured Chloroflexota bacterium
CCGCCCGCACCACCGCGCTCACCGAACTGGAGCGACGACGTATCGGCTCGGACCTGCACGACGGGCCGACGCAGACCCTGGCGTTTGCGATGCTGCGCCTCGATGCGCTCGATGCGCCAGCACCTGCCCCGTCCTCGCCTGACGCCGACCCGGCCGATGGCGACCTCGCCGCCGTCCGCGGTGCGCTTGACGACGCGATGCGCGATATCCGCACGATCGCTGCGGACCTGCGTACGCCAGAACTCGAAGAGGCTGGCCCGGCCGACATCGCTCGGCGCGCCGTCACCGAGCACGAGCGGCGATCCGGCTCCCCTGCCGAGCTCTCGCTGGGCGACCTGCCCGCTGCAGCGCCGCTTGCCACGAAGATCGCGCTGTACCGGATCCTCTCGGAGGCGCTCTCAAACGCCACGCGCCACGGCGGCGGCCAGGCCGTCACCGTGGCGGTCAGCAAGACGACCAGCGGTGATCTCCTGGCCGAGGTTTCCGACAAGGGACCCGGCTTTGACACGTCGCGCAACGCCGGGCAGGGTCACCTGGGGCTCGCGGGCATGCGCGAACGCGCCGAGCTGCTGGGCGGCCGCGTGGAGCTTGTCTCGGCTCCGGGCGCCGGGGCAACGGTGCGGGCGTTCTTGCCGCTGACGGAACCCGCGGATGATGGATCATGGTCCTCGTGATCCGCATCTTGGTTGCCGACGACCATCCCCTCTTCCTCGACGGCCTCGTTGCGACGCTGAACGCTGACGAGGAGCTCGACGTTGTCGCCACCGCCGGTGACGCGTTGGCTGCCGTCCGCGCTGCCAGCGATCACGCGCCCGACATTGCCCTGCTGGATGTGGCGATGCCTGGCGGCGGGCTCGACGCAGCCCGGCGCATCACCGAGGCCGTACCGGGAACGCGCGTCGTGATGCTCACAAGTTCCGAAAGCGAGGACGACCTCGTTGCCGCGATGCAGGCGGGCGCCAAGGGCTACGTCCTCAAGGGCGTCGCGGGGCGCGAACTGCGGTCCATCCTCAAGTCCGTGCACCGGGGCGAGACGTACGTGGCCCCGTCACTGGCGTTTGGGATGATCCGCGGGCTGACGCGGCAGCGGCCCGCCGATCCGTTCTCGGAGCTGACAGCGCGGGAGCGCGAGGTGGTGGAACTGGTGGCCGGCGGGCTGTCGAACGCCGAGATCGGCGGGCGTCTCGGGCTGGCTGAGAAGACCGTGAAGCACTACATGACGGCCATCTTGGCCAAGGTGGACGTCGGCAGCCGTGTGGAGCTGGCGCTGATGGCCTACAAGGCCGGGCTGGCGCCGACGGCGGGCGAACCGCGCAGTGAGTAGCGGGAGGCAGTCCTAGGCAACCGGCTGCAGGGCCGCCGGGATGGCGCCCCGCACGGCGGGCTGAGCCGGGTTCTTCGCCTGGAACTCGACGCATCGTCCAATCAACGCGCCGTCGAGCACCAGAAACCGCTCCCAGGTCAGCAGGTCCTCGGCGCCGAGACACCCCTGCCCAACCCAGTCGCTCTGGTCGTGGCGCAGGCGGGTGCCCGGTGGAAGATCCACGCCCGCACGCTCGTTGTCGTCCGTTGTGGGCCACGCCGTCACGTGATCAACCACCTGCCACAGCTCGGCCTCGCCGTGGCGATAGCCAATCGGCGCAGACCACAAAAGGTGTCGGTGGCCGCAGCGGGCAAGCGGATTCGACGGCGGGTACTCCATATGCGGATGCTGGGCGAAGCGGCGCGCCCGCGCCATAGCCCGACGGTCCCAGTCTGTTGCGCGCACGCCACGGCCCGTGGCCGCTAGGATGCCCGTGATGAGCGACATCGATGACGTGCTGCTTGCGCGAATGGATCGCCTCGCGGCGGACGAGATGGCGGTGCGCGGCGTGCCGGGCGTTGCGGTGGCGCTGACGGACCGAGATGGGGACGCCGTCGTGCGGACCTATGGCCTGGCCAACGTGGATGGCGCACTGCCGGTTGCGGCGGACACGCTGTTTGAGATCGGGTCCATCGGCAAGGTCTTCACGGCCATCGTCGTGCTCCAGTTGGCGGAGGAAGGGCGACTGGACCTGCACGCGCCCGTGGCGGCCGCGCTCCCCTGGTTTGCGATGCCCGTGGTTGGCCGGCCGGTGACGCTCCACGACCTTCTCACCCACACCGCGGGCATCACCAGCGGCATCGACGGCACGCCAGAGGCTGCGTTCCAGGTCCACGCGCTCCGACACCGGACGCCGGGGTCCGCGCCCGGCGAGCGATATCGCTACTCCAATGTCGGCTTCAAGATCCTCGGCCTCGTCATCGAGGCAATCGAGGGGCTCCCCTACCCCGACGTCGTTCGGCGGCGCGTGCTGGAGCCGCTGGGCATGACGCAGACGGAGCCCGCGATCACCAACGCCATCCGGCCGCGGCTCGCGGTGGGCTACGCCTACGAGGCGGACGACCGCATCGGCCACCTTGGCCATCCGCTTGCTCCCGCCACGTGGCTGGAGACGGCCACAGCGGACGGGTCCATCGCGTCTACCGCCAGCGACATGGCGATCTTGGCGCGCATGCTGTTGCGGCGTGGCGAAGGACCACGCGGGCGGCTGCTCAGCGAGGCCTCGTTTGCGCGGATGGCGGGTCCGCACATCCGGCCGTCGCCGGACTTCGGGTACGGCTACGGGCTCATGACGCGGGTGCTGAACGGGCGCACGTTCATCGGGCACACCGGCGGCATGATCGGCTTCGTCGCCGGGCTGCAGGTGGAGCCGGCA
>CAIXZV010000545.1 GCA_903924005.1 uncultured Chloroflexota bacterium
CACTGGTTCCAGCGGTAGTACGCCGGATCGCAGGTGACCACCTCGTGGCGCCACGCAAACGTCGAGCCCATGCTCCGCAGCTGGCGGCGCATGTTCTCCATGTTCTTTTGCGTCCATTCGCGCGGGTTGATCTTGTTCTTGATCGCCGCGTTTTCGGCCGGCAGCCCGAAGGCGTCAAAGCCGATGGGATAGAACACGTTGTCGCCGTGCATGCGGCGATACCGGGCGATGGCGTCGGTGGGGGTGGTGATGTACCAGTGGCCGATGTGCAGCGCGCCACTCGGGTACGGGTACATCGTCAGCACATAGAAGGGCGGCTTCGAATCGTCGTAGAGGTCCGTGTCGTACAGGCGAAGATCAGCCCAGCGCTCTTGCCACTTGGGCTCAATCGCTGTGGGGTTGTACCGCTCGATGCGGTCTCGCGCCTCTCCTGTGATCGTCACGGTCTGGACCCCTTGAGGTAACAAAACCCCCCGCCGGTCCCGGCGAGGGGTCAGGTTGTCGGCGTTGGCGAAGTGATGGTGGAGCTAAAGGGGTTCGAACCCTTGACCTTCTGAATGCCATTCAGACGCTCTGCCAGCTGAGCTATAGCCCCGTACCGAACCGCGAGTATAGCAAGGTCCTGCGCCCCCGCCGAACGCGGGGACTGGCGCGCTACGATCCCCGGCATGGCGTTTGACCTCCTGATTCGCGGCGGGCTTCTGGTTGACGGGTCTGGCGCGCCCGGGCGGGCGGCCGATGTGGGCGTGGCTGGCGATCGGATCGAAGCCGTTGGCGACCTGTCGGCCGTCTCGGATGCTTCCGTGGCCCGCGTCATCGACGCGCGCGGCCACGTGGTGGCACCCGGGTTTGTGGACCCGCACGCGCACTCGGACCTGTCGGTGCTGGTGGACGGCGCGCTCTGGAGCCACCTGCGCCAGGGGTACACAACGCAGCTGGGCGGGAACTGCGGCTACACGGTAGCCCCGCTGGCCCCGGGCTCCCGCTCGCTGCTGGCGGCCGATTTCGACACCCACGCAATCGAGCCGGGCTGGACGAGCTTTGGCGGGTATCTGGACGCTGTTGAGGCGATGCCGCTGGGCATGAACACGGCTTTCCTCGCGGGTCACGGGACCATCCGTGCCGCCGTGCTTGGCGCGACCAGCCGGGCGCCCGATGCCGCCGAACTGCGCGCCATGACCGCCCATGCCGAGGAGGCGATGGACGCCGGCGCCCTGGGCGTCTCCACGGGCCTCATCTACCCGCCGGGGATCCACGCCAGGCCAGACGAGATCGCGGCGCTCGTTGCGGTGGCCGCGCGTCACGGCGGCATGTACGCCACACACATGCGCAACGAGGCAGAGGAGGTCACCGCGGCCATCGATGAGGCCGTCAGCACCGCGCGCGCCGCGGAACGCTTGGCCGGGGCGCCCATCCGGCTCCAGGTCTCGCACCTCAAGGCCGCCGCCCGCGCTGTGTACGGACAGGGACCCGCGCTCATCGCCCAACTGGAGCGCGCCCGCGTCGCCGGGCTGGACGTCGCCGCGGACCAGTACCCGTACACCGCCGCCCATACGCAGCTGGGCACCATCCTGCCGCCGGACCTGCTGGCGCTCGAGGTGGACGCCCTTGTCGCCGCCCTGCGCGACCCTGCTGTGCGCCGCTCCGTCCGCGATGCCCAGACGCACGGGATCCCTGGCCAGGCGGACTGGGAGAACGTGGCGGCCGATCCGGGCTGGGACGGCATCGTGATTGCCTACGCGCCGTCGCGGCCCCACTGGCACGGGCGGTCGATGGCGGAGATTGGCGAGGCCGAGGGCGCCGATCCTGCCGACCTTGCGATGGACGCGCTTGCCGATGACCGGCTCAACGTGGACATCGTGATCCACTGCATGGACGAGGGCGATCTCGAGGCCATCATGGCGGTCCCGTGGGTTTCGGTGTGCACCGACGGCGAGTCGCGGCGGCCCGGCCACCCCATCCTTGGCCGGGGTGTGCCACACCCGCGCTCGTACGGTTCCACCGCGCGGGTGCTTGGCCGGTATGTTCGCGAGCGCGGCACGCTGCCGCTGGAATCGGCCGTGGCCAAGCTGTCCGCCGTGCCGGCCGCGCGTCTCGGTCTGCGCGACCGCGGCCTCGTCCGTCAGGGGTTTGCCGCGGACCTCGTCGTCTTTGATCCGCTCACCGTTGCGGACCTCGCCACCTGGGCCGTGCCCGCGGTCCACCCGGCGGGCATCCGCGACGTCATCGTCAACGGCGCCATCGCGGTCCGCAACGGGGCCGAGACCGGAGCCCGCGCAGGCCAACTCCTGCGGCGCCAGTGAGCAGCCCAGCG
>CAIXZV010000546.1 GCA_903924005.1 uncultured Chloroflexota bacterium
CACCCCACAAGCTAGCGAACGGCGAATACGCTAGGCGCGAAGCCTCCGGATCAACCTTCGGATGGGCATCGGGGTCACGCGGCGCGCCAACACGCCAGCGCGTCCCGCCAGCCGCTGACGCTGCTCCTGCCAGCCAACCGGCACCTTGCCCAGCTGTGCCCGCAGGTTGTGCTCGCGGAGGCGGGTGCGCTCCAGTTCCACGGTCACCCGGTCTAGTCGCTCCTCAAGGCGTTCGATCCTCCGGAAGCGCTCAACGGACACCCAGTCCGGCATGGCGGGGCGCGTCCGCTCCGGCAATCGCTCGGTGTAGAAGTCCACGAGCGTCGCGGCCACGGCGTCCGCGTCGTGGTCTTGCTCCACAAAGGCCCGGCCCCGCTCCGCCAGCGCCTGTCGCTCATCCACATCACGCAACAGCCGCCGCAGCGTGTCACGCAAGGTGGTGGGGTCCACCATCACCACTGGGGCCGTTGGGTGCGCCGCACGCATCGCGGGCGACATGTTGGACACGGCAACTTTGCCCAACGACAGCGCTTCCAGCGAGACGATCCCGTACGACCCGCCGATGGTGTTGTCGATGAGAAGATCCGCATCGGCCAGCGTCTTGCGGACCTGCTCGTGCGGGACGCCCTCCAGAAGCCGCAGTTCAAAGTCCAGGCCTTCCGCCCGCAGCGCCTCGAGGTCCCCAAGGATCCCGTCCGTCCCCTTGGTGCCGCGCCGGCTTGGCGCATGCACAACCACCGGTCGAACGCGCCGCTGCGCGGCCGGCTGGGCAGGCCAAGCTGCCAAGTCGATCACCCTGGGTAGGTAGACGGCATCTGGGACGTAGTTGAGCGAGTTGGGGCTGGCGACAAACAGACGATCCGCGTATGTGCGCATCACGTGGAGGTTCTTCTCAATCCGGTCGTCATCAGGCGCGGCGCTGACCTGAAACTGGGGCGCCCACGGGTTGCGTTCAGCAAAGACCCGTCCAATCCGCACGTCTGAGCCGTGGAACGTGAAGTACACGCGGAGCCCCAGCGCGCGGTACACGGGAAGGTCCCAAAACCGCGGCAGCCCGGGTGAGGCGTGCGGCACCAGCGTCCGGGCAAAGTGGAAGTGGACAACGTCAAAGCGCTCAGCGGCTTCCCGGATGTACCGCCATGTCGCGTGTTCGTCGTCCGGAGGCGCATCAAGAAATCGATCGGCGTCACGGCCAAAGGCATCAACGCCGCGCACCCAGAGCTGGGCGTCGTGGCCGCTGCGGCGCAGCGCGGCAACAACGTCGCCGGCCTGACCTGCGACGTTGACTGGCGCGTGAAGGATCCGCAGCGGCGCAAGGGGCTTGGGCATGTAGCCGGGGATGGTACGACACCCCTCACGCGTACACTCGACGGAAGTGAGCCCCCGCACGCAGGACCCATGCGATGAACCGTCCCCAAGCCGTCCCACAGCTGGATCCCCTGTACGCCGACATCCGGCGACGAGACGCCGCCCGGCCTGCAATCCTGCTTGATGTCCGCGAGCGCGAGGAGTTTGTCGCCGTCCGCGTCGAGGGCAGCCTGTTCATCCCCATGTCACAGCTGGATGCGAGGATGGCGGACATCCCGCGCGACCGCCCCGTCATGGTGATCTGCGCCTCGGGCAGCCGCTCTGCAAGCGCCGCTGGCTTCCTCATCGGCCAGGGGCTTGAGGACGTGGGCAGCGTGGCTGGCGGCATCGACTACTGGGCGCGGCTGGGTCTGCCGGTCAAGCGCGGGCCGGTTGATCCCGGCGAAGGCCAAC
>CAIXZV010000547.1 GCA_903924005.1 uncultured Chloroflexota bacterium
CCCATCGACGCGCTGCGCGAGTCCACGATGCGGATGTCCTTGTCGGGCAGCATGCCTGCGCCAACCGCGGCGCTCTTGCAGGTGCCGGAGAGGTCTCCCGAGACCAGGACGCAGACCACAGACTCGGCGCCGGCGGCAAAGGCCGCGTTGAACGCGTTGAGGAAGTCGCCTGGTGGCGCCGCGGCCGTAGTGGGAAACGGCGCGTCCGGCGCGAGCATGCGGACCCAGAACTCATCCGTGGTCAGCGTGACGTTGGGCCGGAACGTCTCCTCGCCAAAACTGACGAACAGCGGGACCACCGTGATGCCGTCGCGGGCCGCAACGTCGGGCGGCATGTCGCTGGCAGAGTCCGTGATGATCGCGACTCGGGTCATGCTGCGGATCTCCTCAAGACGTCTGCCGCCGGGCAAACGGCAGGAACACCCCCCTGTTGGGTGCCAAGGATACGGACCTGCGCACAGGGCCGTACCCGGATTGCGCACGACCCGTTACGCTGCACAGCGATGACGACCGTGCCCGCCACCCCAGTCCGGCTGATCGACGAGATCCGGAGCCTGCCCTCCGGCGGCGCGCCGGTGCTGGCGGTCACGCTTGGAACGTTCACGCTGCGCCTCGCCACGGGCGTGACCGGCACGATGCTGCTGTTCTACTACGCATCGTTTCCAAAGTTCGGCGCCGCCTCCGTTCAGCCGTGGGAAGTGGGCATCCTAGGTGCCCTGTTCTACCTCTCGGAGCTGATTGGCTCGCCCATCTTCGGCGTCCTGTCGGACCGGATTGGCCATCGGCGGATGATGCTGGTGGGCCCAGCCTTCGGCGCAGTCGCCGTGATCATCACAACGTTCACCACGAGCCTCGTTGTCATCGGGGCCACCCGCCTCCTCGAAGGCGGGTCAACAGCGGCATCCATCCCGTCGATCCTGGGATTCATCGCATTCGCCACAGCCACCAACGAGCTCGCCCGCGGGAAGGCCGTGGCACGGTTTGAGGCGGCGACGCTGGCGGGCCTCATGGTGGGCATGGTGCTGGCCGGAATCCTCTTCCCGCTCCTGCATGCGTGGGCCTTCCTGATCAACGCCGTGCTCTACGCGGTCTCGTTTGCGCTGTACCGATTTGGCGTGCGGAAGGACGCGGAGCCCACGCCGGCCTCCGCCAACCACGCCAAAGGTGAGGGCCTCGCGCGCTACAAGCGGATCCTGAAGGGGAGCCATGTCTGGCTCCTGGCGCCCACATGGATCGCGATCAATGCCACGCTTGGCCTCTACACCAGCCAGACGCTCTTCCAGTTGGTGAGGGCCCCAGATCCGGCGTTTGCCAGCCAGCAGCTGATGGGCGGCTTCTCGCCGGTCCAGATCAGCCTGGGTCTCGGCGCTGGCGGGCTGCTCTTCTTTGCCGGACTCTTCTACTGGGGTGGCCGGTTCAAGGACATGCGGCGCACGGAGATCATCCTGCGGGGCATCGTCGGCGGCGCCGTGCTGCTGGTTGCAGGTGCACTGATCAACCACGCGGGTGGGGCGCCGTTCCCGGTGACGCTGGCGCTGGTTGCCGTGGCGGGCGCCGGGCTGTTTGTCCTTGCGGGGGCAACGCCTGCGGCCATCGGCCTGCTCGCCGACATGACTGAGTCCTACCCAGACGATCGCGGCGCGATCATGGGCCTGTACTCGGTGTTTCTTGGGTTGGGCCAGATCATCGGCAGCACGCTGGGCGGTCTGGCAGCGCAGGTCTACGGGCTTGATGGGATCTTTGGCGCCTCGGTGGTTCTTCTTGCGGTAGCCGTCCTGCCAATCCGCCGGCTGCGCGGGTTTGAGCACCAGGTGGGCACGCCGATCGCGGTCAAGTAAGCCGCGATGCACGGTCCGGCACTGGTCCCGGCGTTGGTCCCGGCGCGAGCCGTCCGCGGCTCCCGCGGCGCCGTGGTTGCGCCGCACCACCTCGCCACAGCGGCCGGTGTTGCGGTGCTGGCCGCAGGGGGCCACGCCGTTGACGCGGCAATCGCCACTAACGCCGTGCTGGGCGTCGTGATGCCCAATGGGTGCGGCATCGGCGGCGACGCGTTCTGGCTGGTGTGGGACGAGGCGGCGGGCGAGCAGGTTGCGCTCAACGGGTCCGGGCGGGCGCCCATGGGGATTGACCCGGTCCGGCTGCGGGCTTCCGGGCTTGACCGCATGCCGCTCCGCGGACCGCTGCCCATCACCATCCCGGGCGCCGTTCGCTCGTGGGCGGATGCGCACCGCCGCTGGGGCCGGCTGACGCGCTCGGCAATCCTCGCCGCCGCAATTGAGCACGCCGATGCGGGCTTCCCCGCCTGGGACCAGCTGATCGACGCGGTTGAGGGGACGGACGCCTCCATCGGCGACGAGCCCTGGACGCGCGGGTTCCGGTCCGTCTGGCGTCCACACGGACGTCCGTGGCGCCCCGGCGAGGTGATCCGGCTGCCCGCGCTTGCCGCCACGCTCCGGACGCTGGCGGACCTGGGCTTTGACGAGTACTACGAGGGCGCGCTGGCGGACAGGATTGCCGCTGGGCTGGCCGCCGCCGGCGGCTCGCATACGGTGGCCGACCTGCGCGCCCACCACAGCGACTGGACGACGCCCATCGCCACCACGTATCGCGGCGTCCGCGTCACCACGCATCCGCCCAACAGCAGCGGCCTCTTCGCGCTCGAGATCCTCAACGTGCTTGCCCAAGTCGCGCCGCCATCCGGGGCGCGGTTTGGAGGCCGCGGCTGGTCGGATGCCGCATGGCCACACCTCTGGCTGGAGGCGGCGAAGCTCGCCTATGCGAACCGAGACGCCCACCTGGCCGACCCTGCATTCCGGGACATCCCGGTGGACCGGCTGCTGTCCGCACAGCACGCGCGCGAGCTGGCGGCGCGCATTGACCCGCGACGCGCGGACCCTGTCCCAACGCCTGTCCGGACGCTCGTTGGCGGAACGATCTACTTGGCGGTGGTGGACGCGGACGGGAATGCCGTCAGCCTGATCCAGTCCAACGCCGCGGGCTTTGGCTCGGGCGTGGTGGACCCGGTGACCGGGATCCACTACCAGGACCGCGGCGCGTCGTTCTCGCTTGATGCGGCGCACCCCAACGCACTCAGACCCGGACGCCGGACTGCGCACACGCTGCTCCCCGGGATGCTGTTCCGCGAGGGCTCGGTGCGCCCCTGGATCATCGCCGGGTCCATGGGCGGCGACATCCAGCCCCAGATCCATGTCCAGCTGGTCTCGGCCCTGGTGGACGGGGGTGCCGACATCGCCACGGCCGTGGCCGCACCGCGCATCACCGTGGAGCCCGATGGCTGGATGGCCCCGCCGACACGGGTGCAGGCCGACGGCGCGCTGGCGGATGGTGTCGAGGCGGGTCTGCTGACGCTTGGCCACGGCGTCAAGCGGGTCAGCTTCGACGGCGTCCTCGGACATGAGCACGCCATTGAGTTGGTGGATGGCGGTCCGGCGGCAGGCGGCACGCTCGCGGCCATTGCTGACCCGCGCAGTGCGGGGCTGGCGGCGGTTCGCTGAGGGCTGACGTCGGTTCGGCGGCGGTTCGCCGAGGCTCCGTCGAGGCGTATCGCCAGGTGGCCGAGTGGTATCCTCGGGCACGCCGGTGGCAGCCGCGCTCACACCGATCTGCCGCCGGCTTCGTTTGGAATTCCGGAGGCATCGTTGACCTCAAACGTCGGCCAGAGCTACCCCTACTCGAGCGAGCCTGAGGCGCAGCGCGCCGAGGCGATCACGTCGCTGCTGGCGGCGCGGGCGGATCTCGCCACAACGCTTGCGGCCGATACCACGCCGCTCGACGCGCAGGACCGCTGGTGGGTCTACAAGTGCCCCACAAAGGGCTGCGCCGGTCTGCTTCACGCCGCAGGCTACGCGGCCGAGAAGCACGCCGTGTACGTCGTCTGCGACGGGACCTGCGCCAAGACGTTCCTGCGCTAACCGCGCGCCACGCCTGGTGATCACGCAGCGCGAGTCGCGCCGTCGCCTCATCCGCGACACGCTGATCATCAACGCGTCCATCATTGCGTTTGGCTTCATGTTTGGGCTGGCCGCGCGCAACGCCGGCTACTCGCCCCTCGAGGCTATGGCGATGAGCACGTTCCTCTTCGCGGGAGCCGCCCAGTTTGCCGGCGTGGGCTATGTGGCGGCCGGGCTGCCCTGGGCGCCTATCGTCATCCTCACCCTGTTCCTCAACGCGCGCCACGTCCTGTACAGCGCTGCCCTGGCGCCAAGGCTTCGGGAGTTGCCGCCACTGCGCCGGGCCTTCATGGCGCACTTCCTCACCGATGAGGCGTTTGCGCTGACCGCCGCGCACTTCCACCGGATTGGCCGCGTTGATGAGGGCGGCTACTGGATTGCGGCGCTTGGCGGCGTGTTTATCCCCTGGAACCTCTCCACGCTGGCGGGCGTGCTGCTGGGCGGCGCCATCCCGGACCCGTCCAAGTTTGGGCTCGACATCGTGTTCCCGGCCGCCATGGGTGGTCTTGCCGTGGGGCTGATGCTGGGCCGGCGCGAGATCGTTGCGGCCTGCGCCGGCGCGCTGGTGGGCGTGGGCGCATCGCTGGCGCTTGGGCCCGGCGTGGGCATCATGATCGGCGGGCTGCTCGGGCCGCTGGCGGGCATGGCGATGCCGGGGGCCGATGCTTCTTCCGCCTCGGGGCCGGGCTCGCCGGAGTCAGACCTTGCTGCGCGACCCGTGGACATCGATGAGGCGCTCAGCGACCTCGCGACGATGCCGGAGGGCTCTGCGTGAGCACCCAGCTTGTGCTGCTCGCCGTGCTGATGGGGCTTGTGACGTACCCGTCGCGGGCGCTGCCGATTCTTGCGCCCGGCATCGAGAAGCTGCCACCGCGGGCGCTGCAGTACCTGCGCCTGGTGGGACCCGCGGTGCTGGCGTCGCTGGCGGCGGCCAACACGTTTGTGGTCACCTCCGCCGAGGGCGTCTGTGCCCTGCATCTGGACGTGGCGGCAGCGGGCGTGCTGCTGTGCCTGGTGCTCACCGCGTGGCGGCGGAACCTGCTGCTGGGGCTGATTGGCGGGATGGCGCTGGTGGCTGTGGCGAGGGCACTCGGCGCGGGCTGAGAACCGCGGGCGCGCGCGACGTCCACCCGCGAGAGGGGTGAACGGTTGCGCCCCGAAACGATCCACCCCTCCCACGCACGGTTTGTCCCGTGGGAACGCACTGCCACGCAACAACCGCGTCGCCGCACGGGTGGAACGTCGCAGCGTGAAACCGTTCACCCGTGGGGCGGCTGCTCAGCTCCGCGGGGCCCCCCGCTGGGCCTCCCGCTGGGCCCCCCGCTGGGCCCCCAGCAGGGCCGTGGCCTCCACCTCAACGCGCAGGCTCGGGCGGATCAGCCCCGCCACCAGCAGCAGCGTGGCAGCGGGGCGGATGTCGCGAAACAGCTCGCCATGGACAGCGAGGACAGCGTCGATGTCGGCAGCGTCCACCAGGTACATCCGCGTCCGCACCACGTCGCCGAGCGAGAAGCCGGCCTCGCGCAGCGCCCGCTCCACAACCTCGAACGCCGCACGCGTCTGGGCGCCGGCGTCACCCGGGTGGCGCGACTCGCCATCGGGACCCGCGTCCGTGGTCCCGGCAACCTCGCAGGTGCCCCCGGCGACAACCGCTCGCGAATAGCCCGCGATCAACTCCCACGGCCCACCGCTGGAGATCCGCCGGTGCGTCATTTTGAGGCCGATGCCGCCGATGACCCCAAGGCCGCCTTCGCCCGCCGCTCCGCGGCCCAGCCGCGCACGACGGGATCGCGTCCGGCAGCGCTGATCAGCGCGGCCAGCAGCGTTGTCCGCGGCACGATGGACGAGACCTCCAGGTACTCGCCCGGCGAATGGTCCAGCCCGCCAATGGGCCCAAGCCCGTCAATCGTCGGCACACCCATGCCGGCAGTGGTGTTGGCATCGGACGCCCCGCCCGTGGCGGCGTCGTGGAGCTCAAAGCCCATCATGTCGGCCAATGCCACTGCGTGTTCAACGAGGCGGCCGGAGCGCTCCAGTTTCTCCATTGGCCAGTGGCGGCCCATCTCGGCCAGCTCAAAGGTCACGTCCGGCACGGCGCGCGGGGCGGCCACCAGCTCGCGGATGGCAGCCTCAGCGGCAACCAGCCCCTCGCGCGTCGCGGCGCGGACGTCAACCTGCATCGAGCAGCGCTCCGCCACCACGTTGGGGCGCGTCCCGCCCTCGATGACGCCCACGTTCACCGTCACCCCCGGCCAGCGGCCGTTGAGCGCGTGGAGGTCCGTGACCAGGCGGGCCGCCTCAAGGATGGCGCTGCGGCCCTTCTCCGGCTCCACACCGGCATGGGACGCGCGACCGTTCACCGTGATCACCGCGTCAAGCGTGCCCTTGCGGCGCGAGACGATGTCGCCGTTGGCGCGAGCGCACTCCAGCACAAAGCAGAGGTCAGCTTCGGCGGCAATCCGTCGGATGTGCGGCGAAGAGACCATCGAGCCGATCTCCTCGTCAGGGTTGGCCACAAACACCAGGCGCGCAAGCGGCAGCCCGCCCAGCGCATCCCGGATGGCGCCAATCGCGTAGAGCCCAGCGAGCAGCCCGCTCTTCATGTCCGTGACCCCAGGGCCGGTGGCGATGCCGCCCGAGATCTCAAACGGCCGCTCCGCCGCGGTTCCCGGGTCAAAGACCGTGTCCATGTGGCCGATGCAGAGCAGCGTGGGCCCGGCGGGATCAGCGCCCACGAATTCGGCCACGACGGTTTCGCCAAGGTCCTGGTCGTTCGGGTGGCTCAGCACGTGGGCGCCAAGGTTGCGCAGGCGGCCAGCAGTGAACCGGCCCACGACGTCTACGCCATCCTTCGTGTAGCTGCCGCAGTCCGTGTTGACCAGTCGCTCAAGGTCGGCGAGGTACGCGTCATGGGTGCGCTCAACCGCCTCGCGCAGGGCGGCCAGTTCGTCGTGGGCGACAAGATCGACGGGGAGGTCCATCGGCGCAGGATAGCCGGGCCGGGCGGCCAACGCGGGCTTCGGCCCTGATGCCATCGCGGACGCCGGCGCAGGGGCCGGCGCAGGGGCCGGCGCAGGGGCCGGCGCAGGGGCCGGCACAGGGGCCGGCGCAAGGGCCAGCGCAGATACCCGAAACCGCGCCGCGCGCTGCCGTATCCTCACCCGACTGTGCGACTCGTCGAGATCCGGTTGTTTGAGGGGCCATCCGTCTACCGGCTGCTGCCGGTGGTCAAGGTTGAGGTTGCCGTCGGCCGGACTCGGACATGGCGCGGGTCGCGGACCGTGCAGGACGGGAGCCTCGTCCACCTTGCGCGGCCGGTCGGCGCGGAGGAGTGGCCGGACCCGGTGACGGACCTTGTCGCCTGGGTCCGACGTCTGCGCGCGGACCATGGCGAGCACGTTGGCCCCGTGGCCGTCCACCGCGCCTCGGACGCGGGCCGCTGGGTGATCACCTGGCCGTGGAGCGGCGCGGAGCGCGCGAGGCTGATCGCCGAGGCCGCCCTGGACCTCGCGCTCCGGTCGGTGTCGCCGGGGCGCCGCGTTCGGCTCACCGGGACGCAGACGCGGGTCGTGAGCCGCTGGGCTGAGCGCATCGACGCCGCGCGCACCAGCGCGCCGTCCTGGGTTCGCGATGCTGACCGGCGCATGCCCGTCGTCTCCATCACCGGCACCAACGGCAAATCCACGGTCACCCGGCTGATCACGCACATCCTGCTGGGCGCCGGCCGCCATGTCGGGACCACCACGTCGGACGGCATCCTCGTGGACGAGCGCTTGGTTGATGCGGGCGACTGGACGGGGCCGGGTGGCGCGGCGGCAATCCTCGGCCGATCCGACGTGGATGTCGCCGTGCTGGAGACGGCGCGCGGCGGTCTGGTCCAGCGCGGCATCGGCTACGAGTCAAACGAGGCGTCGGTGTTCACCAACGTCTCGTCGGACCATCTGGACCTGGGCGGCGTCCACACGCTGGCGGAGCTTGCCGAGGTCAAGTCCACGGTCTGCAGGATCACGCGGCCCGACGGCTGGGTGGTCCTCAACGCCGATGACGCATACGTGGCGGCGGTTGCGAGGCGGGTGCGGGCGAACGTGGCCTGGTTTTCGATGACCCTGCCGGGCCACACGGTGCTTGCCCGCCATCGTGCTGAGGGCGCGCGCGCCTACACGCTTGAGGGTGGCCACCTGGTGGCGCACGAGGATAGCGCCGCGGTGTCCTTCCTAGACGTGGCCGACCTGCCGATTGCCCTGGGCGGGCTGGCGCCGCACAACGTGGCCAACGCGCTGGCGGCGGCCGCCGGGGCACGAGCGCTTGGGGCGACGCTCGCGCAGGTTGCCGATGGCCTACGCGACTTCCGGCCCTCGGCCGCGCTCTCACCGGGGCGCATGAACCTGTTCTCGCTTGGCCAGCGAACAGTGATCGTGGACTTTGCGCATAACGAGGCGGGCGCAGAGGCGATCCTTGCTGTTGCCGCGGCTGTGGCGGCGGGCGCCACGTCGGTCACGGCCCCGGTCGCGGCCCCGGTCACGGCCATCATCGGGACCGCGGGCGACCGCCCCGACGACACGCTTCGCGGGATCGGCCGCATCACCGCGGGGCGTGCCCAGCGGGTGGCGGTGAAGGAGACGCGCGCCTATCTTCGCGGCCGGCCGGCCGAGGACGTCGTCCGTCTGCTCCGCGAGGGTCTGGCCGAGGGTGGCGCCAACCTTGACGACGTGCCCGTCTTCGAGACGGAGCTCGCGGCGCTGGAGGCCGAGCTCGCGGGCGCGGACGTGCCCCAGGTGATCGTCCTGTTCTGCCACGAGCAGCGCGACGAGGTGTTTGAGCTGCTGGCGCGTCTTGGGGCGAAGCCGCTCGACGGCATCGGCGCCTAGGTCCCCGGGGCCGTCCGGCCATCGGGCCATCTGGCGGCCCAACTGCGCGGTGACGGTGCCGATCGGGCCGCATGCAGCGCCACCTGCGCGCCGACGGGGTGTCCCAGCGCTCAATCGGATCTGTCAGCGGACCGATCGACGCACGGGACGCACGCTTGGACCTCTGGGCGGACAGCCCGCCAGCACACGCTCAAACCGAGCCGCGCCCGTCGCTCCCCTACTCCAGCGACGACCCAAACTCGCCCGGGTCCGTGAACGCCGAGCCGCCCTGCGCCTTTGCGCCAAAGGCCATCGCCGCGCGATAGACCCCCACGGAATCGTCTGCGCACACCACGATCAGGTCGCCGGCAACAGCCCGTCGGAACGCAGCGTGGACCGCGGCGCTCTCCTCCAGGATTGTCTCCACATGCGTCGTTCGCGCACCCTCGGCCGAGGCGCGGGCGGCCCGCACCCCTTCCGCCACGTGCCCGGCTGTCTCACCCTGCGTGCGTCCGCGGAGCCCCTTGTCCTCGCGGATGATGATCTCGTCAAAGGCAGAGGCAGCGATGTACCCGTAGTCGTACTGGTCCTTGTCGCGACGATCACCAGGCGTCCCGATGATGCCGATGGCACGCCCGGATCGCCCGTGGGCATCGGTCACCATCCGGTTGACAAAGTCAGCCAGCTGGCGCATGCCGTCCACGTTGTGGCAGTAGTCGATGATCACGCGCATCCCGCCAACTTCCACCATGTTCAGCCGGCCTGGCGCCTGGAAGAACGACGTGGTGAACGTCCGCAACCCTTGGCGGATGTCGTGGAGGTGGGCGCCCGACGCCCAGGCCGCAGCAGCCGCCGCAAGCGAGTTGGCGACGTTCATGCGCGCTCGGCCGCCAAATGTGGCCGGCATCAGGTTTGTGTAGAGCACCGGCATGGTCCGCGGCCCGTGGCGCAACACCATGAGCTCGCCCTGCGGCGTGTCCTGCAGGACAAACGCGGCATTGCCGCGCGACGTGTGGCCGTCCACGCGGTCGAAGCCGTCTTCGCCCTTGTTCTTCGACATCGAGAAGAGGATCACGCGGCCCGCGCAATGGCGGCCCATCCGGTAGACATGGGAATCATCCGCGTTGAGGACGGCTGACCCGGAGCGCGGCACCGCGTCAACCAGCACGCTCTTGACGTTGGCCAACTGGCCCAGCGTGTCGATCCCGCCCAGGCCCAGATGGTCGCCGGTGACGTTGGTGACCACGGCCACGTCGTTGCGGTCATAGCCCAGGCCTTCGCGCAGGATGCCGCCACGCGCCACCTCAAAGACCGCGGTGTCCACGGTGGGGTTCTGCAGCACCATCTGGGCGGACCGTGGCCCGGACATGTCGCCGCGCTTCATCAGCCGCCCATCGATGACGATGCCATCGGTTGACGTCATGCCGACGCGCTTGCCCATCATCTTGAGGATGTGGGACAGCATTCGGACGGTGGTTGTCTTCCCGTTGGTGCCGGTGACCGCAAGGATGGGGATGCGCGCGTTGGCGCCGGGCGGGAACAACAGGTCCACCACGGGCTTGGCCACGTACTGCGGCTCGCCCTCGGTGGGGTGCGTGTGCATCCGGAAGCCGGGGGCCGCGTTGATCTCCACGATGCCGCCGCCGGTCTCCCGTACGGGCTCCGTGATGTCGGGGCAGATGAAGTCGATACCGGCGATGTCAAGACCCACCACCAGGGCGGCCGTCTCGGCAATCTCGATGTTGTCCGGGTGCGCCTCCTGCGTCCTGTCGATAGAGGTGCCGCCGGTTGACATGTTGCCGGTGAGGGCAAGCTTGACGAACGTCCCGTGAGCCGGGACGTCGTCGAGCGTGTAGCCCTGATCCGCAAGAACCTCTTCTGCGTTCGCGTCTAGCTTGATGCGCGTCAGGACCTTCTCGTGGCCGATGCCGCGGCGCGGGTCCGCGTTCACCGTGTCCACAAGCTGCCGAACCGTGTGCTCGCCGTCGCCAGTGACCGACGCGGGAACGCGTTCGGCGATGGCCGCAAGCTTGCCGCCGATGACGAGGCAGCGGTAGTCGCGCCCGGTGATGTACGACTCGACGAGCACATCTCGGCTGCGGCTCTGGCGCAGCGCCTCGGGGAAGGCGCCGCGGACGTCGGCCTCATCCTTGAGGTCCAGGGCCACGCCACGGCCGTGGTTGCCATCGAGAGGCTTGACGACGCAGGGGTAGCCCAGACGTCGGGCGGCGGCAACCGCATCGTCCTCGGTGGTCACCACCTCGGAGCGCGGCACCGGCAGCCCGGCCGAATCGAGCAGGCGGTTGGTGAGCTTCTTGTCGGACGCGATATCAACCGCAATCCCGCTGGTTTGGCTGGTCATCGTGGCGCGGATGCGCTGCTGGTGGACGCCCTGGCCAAGCTGGACAAGGCTGAACCGGTCCAGGCGGATGTACGGGATGTCGCGGCTAGCGGCCTCGTCCAGCAACGCCTGCGTGGACGGGCCAAAGGCGAGCCGCTCGGCGCTTCGGATGAGGTTGTCCACCTCCTCCTGGAAGTCAAACGCCTGCTCGGGATCGTGCGGCGCAACCAGGTGGTTGACCAGCCGCACGGCGAGCTTGCCGGCGTCGATGCCAACCTGCTCAGCGCGGTACTCGTAGATCACGTTGTAGCGGCCGTATTCGCCCGTGCCGCGGGTCTTGCCGTGGCGGACGTCCGTGCCGGCGAGGTTCTGCAACTCAAGGGCGACGTGCTCCGCCACGTGGCCCGCCCACGTGCCGTCGCGCATGCGGGTGATGAACCCGCCGCGGCGCCCAAGGGAGCAGGCGTGGTCCTCAAGGCTTGGCAGCAGTCCAACAAGCGTGTCCACAAAGCCCGGAATGGTGGAGCTTGGGAACTCCTCCAGCACACCCAGATCCACAACCATGCGGATGACCGGCTTTGGCGACCAGTAGTTGGCGCCGCGAAGGACGCGCGTGTCGAGGATGCGGAGGGTGGGCTGTGGGCCCGAGGGCGCCGCGTCCGGCGCCGCGTCGGCAGACGCCTCGGGCGCCGCGTCGGCGGGCGCTTCGGCAGCCGTTTCGGCAGCCGTGAGCTGCGCAGCCTCGGTCTTCTTGGTCCGCTTCCGGGATCCCGGATCCGCCTGGGCCATCTGATCCCTCCTCGCCTGCGTCGCGTGGCTGACCTGACGCGTGGAGGCGGAGTGTACGCGGCCCGGTGACGAAGGGTCGGGTCAGGACGCGGCGAGCGCGTCGCCGTCCACCACGACGAGCTTTGGGGCCGCAACGCGGGTCTCGGAACGGAGCGGCCACCCCTGGTCGGCCCGATCGGTGGGACAGATCGATTTCGCGCACCAGACCCTCGGGTGATCGGTGCCACCGATCAAACCGACCCGTTTTGGGCCCCATCGGCGACCTGTCGTGTCGGGCTGATCGGTGCTGCCGATCGAACCGACCGCGGGCGACGGAAATCGATCGGTGCCACCGATCACGCGCCACCGATCACGCGCGACCGCCCGGTGACGAAGGGTCGGGTCAGGACGAAGCGAGCGCCTCGCCCTCGATGACCACCAGCTTTGGCGCCTCAACGCGCGTCCGCCGCCGGAGGTCAAACCGGTAGCCCGCGGGCAGCGAGTGGAGCACCACGTTGCTGATCATCAGCGGGCGGTGACCGCGGATCTCCCAGGCGTCGGTGTCGGACGCCGCACCGTCCACCACCGTCACCGAGCCGCGGCCGATGACCTCCATCACGCCGTCGGGCCCCACGACGCCCGCCGTGTCCTCGTCCACGCCGAGGCCCAGCAGCATCGGGTTCTGGGCGACGAGGCTGAGCAGCCGCCCGAGGCGATTCCGCTGCTGGAAGTGCTGATCAACAATGACGCCGGGCAGCAGCCCCAGACCCGCGGCGATCTGCGCCATGCGGTGCTTGGGCGTGGCGCCCGACGCGCCAAACGCGATCATGTGGCTGCTGACCGCGCTTGCGCCAGCCGAGGTCCCTCCAACCACGGCGCCCTGCTCAAACCGCTCGGTGATGGCCTGGGCCAGACGGGTGCCGCCAATCATGGAACTCAGGCGCAGCTGGTTGCCGCCCGTCATGAAGACGCCCGTGGCATCGGCAACGGCCTCAGCAATGGACTCGTCGTTGGCCTGCTGCCGCGTGGCAGCAACGACGGCCACCACGGATGCGGCGCCAAGACCCGTAAAGATCTCGCGGTACCGCTCACCCGCCTCAACGCCAAACGAGGAGGCCGTGCAGATGACGGCGATCCGCGCCTGCTCGCCGCCGGCAAGCGCGACAAATCGGCCGAGGATGACCCGGTCACGGACCTTGTCCTCGGCACCACCAATCACAACGACGGTTCCCTGTGCCACAGCCCCGGAAGTATACGGGTGGTCATCGGCGCCCCCCCTGCGATCCCGCCCGCTCAGCGGCGTGGTCCGTGCCTCACTCCCTATTCCTCAACCGAGCCTCAAGCGGTGCAAAGGAGCCGGCCCGCTGCCGTTGCAGCCCAAGGCGCCGCGTCTCGCGCTCAGGCATGCCGGAACTGGCGCCGAACGCGCTCGTCTGGCGCTGCCCGGGCCCAGATCGCGGCCGTATCACCGGCCGGAGCGGTATTGAGGAACGGCGTGGTTGCCTTGTACGGGCGTGGCTCGCAGGTCAAGCGCGCCGCAGCAACCCCGGCGGCGGCCGACGCGCGACAATGGCAGTCCGATGACAACCCCTGTGCCGGTGCCGTTCGCCAGCCCGCGCCCCCACGTGAACCGCGTGGGCGTCATCCGCCGCGCCCTCCGACGGGAGCTGCTTCGGCTTCGCGAACCACACCGGATCGCCGCGATGGCCATCCTGGTGGTCATCTTTGCCGTGCTGCTGGCCGCCATGGCCGCCCGCGCAGACACCGCGGGCGCCGATGCTCGTGCGTACTGGGCAGCCGTGCGGATCTGGCTTGACGGCGGCGATCCCTACCACCCCACGGGGCCGTTCCTGCCCTACGTCTACGCGCCGTGGATGCTGCCGTTCTTCATCCCGTGGGCGATCCTCCCCTGGGACGCCGCCTGGTTTGTCTGGCGCGGAGCGGCCATCCTGCTGCTGCTCTGGACCATCCGCTGGGCGTATGCCCGCAGACCGCTCGCCACAGCGCTGGTCCTCCTGGTGCTGGCAATCCCCATTGGGACAAACCTCGACACCGGTAACGTGAACCTCTTGCTCGCCGTGGCCCTGTTTGGCGCGCAGTTTGGTCACGGCAGACTGGGCGGGCTCATCTGGGGCCTTGCTACCTGGATGAAGTGGGTCCCGGCGCCGCTGTGGATACTGCTGCCGCCTCGCGCCCGCGGCTGGGGGCTGATCGTGCTGGCGTGCTCCGGGCTGCTGTCGCTGGTGATGCTGCCGCTCACCATCGTGCAGCTCCAGGCGCTGTTTGGGTTTGGCCCCCGGCCGGTTCGCGCCGACTTCCTGATCTTCGCCTGGGCTGCGGTGCCGTGGTGGTGGCGTCATGAGCACCCGTTTGCGTTTCTCTCGCCACGAGCGTGGGCTGTGGCTGGGCGGCGTGTCGGGGGGCGGGCGGCCTCATGGGCACGATCGTTCCGCGCGGCGCCCGGCCCAACGAGCCGACGAGCGGTCGCACGGCTGCGGATCTGGGTGGCACGCTTTGTGGGGCTCCACGAAGCGCAGCCCGCGCCGTGGCAACGACACCGCGCGAGGGATCGGACCCCCGGTCACCGAGACGCAGCAGAGATCGGCGACTAGCTCAGGCGCGTCGGCTCGCCTCGGTGGGCCGCCCGGCCTGGTCCAGAGCAATCGTCGCGTGCAGCCGGACTAGCGCCTTGTCGGTGGCGCCCTTCGCGGCGTACTTGAACAGCGAGCGGTCCACGGAGTAGATGGCCGTGGACGCCAGGCCAATCGAGCCCAGCCGGTACGTGAACACCGGGTTCTCCGGGTTGCCCGCATAGTGGTGGCAGGAGCCGCCCGCGGCGATCACCGCAAGGTTTGCCTCGCCGCCAAACGCGTCGTGCAGGGCGCCCAGCAGGTGGCCAACGGGCTCCGTGTCGGACCAGGCGTCCTCAAGCCAGCGCTGGCCAACCTCGCTGTCGGCCCGGCCCTGGATGCGGCCCTGCGCGCGGTACTTGGCGCGGGCGGGTTTGTAGTCCAGCAGGTCACCGTTGTGGCTGAACGCAAAGCGCCCGGCCGGGTCCAGGAACGGCTGCGTGTCCGGCAGCTGCAGCGTGGACAGCCGCGACGGGCGCCGCAGGTGGACCAGCAGCGAGGTGGTCTCGATGGCCCCAATCGACTCCAGGCGGGGGTCGTCGCGGAAGCGGCCGATATCGCGGTGGCCTGCGAGCGAACCGTCCGGGGTCAGCCAGACCGCACCCCAGCCAAAGCGGGCGCTCCCCCACTCCTCCATGCGCTCGGCCAGCGGCCAGAGCTCGGCAAGGCGGAACGGCGTGGCAGCACGGGCAATGAATTGTTCGCACATAGGCCCCGGATCATAGACGGCTCAGGCCACCCCGGCTGCCCCGGGAATCGCGACGACGCCGCCGGGAATCGCGACGACGCCGCCGGGAATCACAACGACGCCGCGAGGGGTCCGCGGCGTCGTCGGGGGGCGCACCAGGGTGAGAAGCGGGCCGACCGTCCTCCAGGACTCCTCGGCCGGCCCGCGGCAGTGTTCGGGAGGTCAGGCCTCAGCCAGCGCCGAGGCGTCGCCCGCTTCAGGCGAGCCAAGCTTGAGCAGGAACCGGACAAACACGAGGCCGCCGGTCACCGCGAACAGCCCAAGCGTGACCCACAGGATGGGCCGCGCGAGGCCGAGGTTCGAGGTTGAGATGAGCGCCGTGGACCAGTCGCCCAGACCCTGATCGGCAGCTTCCATGCCGTACATCTGGGGAACGATGTACAGCGCGGATGCGATCACCAGCAGGATGCTCTGGATCTGGAAGTCCTTCGCGTTGTCGTCCGGGTCGCGGAGCAACTTGATCAGCGTGGCCCAGAAGAGGACCAGCGTGGCGATCGGCGCGGTGATCCCCAGGCCGTCCCCGCGGAGGTAGACGTTGGGGAAGAGGAACACCACCGATAGGCACAGCGTGACCACCAGGAGCGCGTCCCGGGTGAGGACGTAGGACAGCCACCAGACGTCGCCGCCGAAGCGGAGCGTCAGCTTCTGCAGGAACCGCAGCACGTACGGCCGGGCGAAGTGCAGCGAGAGGGTGAAGGCCCAGATGATGGGCAGGACCGCCGCGACCGACAGCACCATCCACGATGAGCCGCCATTGGTGATCGCAGTTGCGAGATCGTCTCCAGTCAGCATCGGGTTCTCCTCACGCGGCCTTCGGGTGGCGCATCGACAGCCGGAGGTTGTAGCCCACGGCGAACAGCCCCATCAGGCCCGTAACGGCGCCGGAGAGGTAGCAGAGCGGCAGGGCCAG
>CAIXZV010000548.1 GCA_903924005.1 uncultured Chloroflexota bacterium
CGGCGCCGATCACGGGCGCGCCGTGGCCCAGGGTGACGATGGCCAGCGGGTACTCCTGCGTTCCGTCGGCACCAACGAGTCGTGCGACGGCCGCGTCGGGAAAGCGGGTCAGGAGCCCCGGCCGATAGCCGCCGGACTCGGCAAGCGCAAGCGTGTTGGCAAGCATCGTGCCGGCGTCCCAGTAGATGTGGCGGAATGCGCGCTCCGCGTATCGCCACCCCGTCCGCCACGGGATCCCCGTGGCCACGATGGTCGTTGCGTCGCCGGTTGCCGGCGGGCCAACTTGGCGGAGCGAATGTCCCGCGGGGTCATACCAGTAGACGCCATCGCGCAGCCCGGATACACCACGTGCGGACACGTATAGCTCAAGCGGGAATAGGCCGCCGGCCGACCCCGCAGGGCGAAACAGGAACCGCCGGTCGTCCCGGCGAACAGCGACCCGCACCACGCCGGCCGAGAGGTGGAGGAGCCGCGCAAGCCCGTCCAGGCTGATTGGCCTTGCGACCGGGGTGTGGCGCCCGGCGAGCAGGTCCAGCGTTGGTGCGTGGACGGGCGGCCAGACCGCAGGAAGTTCAACTGTTGGAAGGCTGTCGGGATAAGCCTTGTGATGTGCGGGGAACGTTGGGCGGTGGTTTGGGGTGAAGTCCTGCCGTACAAGCGGGTGGTCCATCGGCAGCGGCCACACGTCATCAGGGGCGCCAGCATAGGAACTCAGGCGGTGATAAAGCCGCACCGTGTCGCCGGGAGTCATTTGGCTGGTCAGGAGTTGGCCCCTGCGGACGCAGGCACCACGGCGCGGGGCATGCTCTCCAGATACTCCTCAAGGCTTGTGGGGAAGCCCGGCGCCCGCAGATCGGTCCCGCAGGCCTCCTCAAGCAGCTTGGCAACCATTGCGTACTCAGCCTTCCCGCCGTAGCGCGCTTTGCCACGAATGAACAGCTGCTCCACCGTGCTGGCGATGTCGAGGGGCACAGAGCGCTCGCGGCCCACCTGCAGCGCAAGGCCCATGTCCTTCAGACACAGGTCGAAGTTGAACCCGACGTCGTAGCTGCCGCCCAGGATGGTGGTGCTCTCGGTCTCGAGGATGAAGCTGTTGCCCGAACTCGCTCGCAGGACTTCCCACGCAATCCGCAGGTCGATACCGGACTGCTTCGCCAACATGAAGGCCTCGGCCGATGCGGCAATGTGGATGAAGGCGAGCATGTTGGTGATGACCTTGAGGATTGAGGCGCTGCCCAGCGGACCCACGTGGAACACGCGACCACCCACGGTCTCGAGGATGTCCCTGTTGGCCTCGAAGACATCCTCCAGACCACCCACGATGATCGTGATCGTGCCGGAGGAGGCGTTGTGGCAGCCGCCGGTCACGGGGCACTCCAACGTGTCGACGCCGCGCTCAGCCAGAAGGCCAGCAAGCCGCTGGACCTCGTGGCCGTCGTTGGTGCTCATCTCGATCCAGACGCCGCCAGGCGCAAACCCGTGCACGAGGCCGTTGTCACCTGAGACCACGGCGCTGACTGCGGCAACCGAAGGAAGGCACGTGATGACCACCTCGCAGGCGCGAGCCACCTCGGCCGGCGAGTTGGCCCATGTGGCGCCCAGTGCAAGCAGCGGCTCAGCGGCCATCCGGTTGAGATCGTGCACGGTCACCGGGTAGCCGCCGCGCAGCAGGTTGGCGGCCAAGTGGAACCCGATGTTGCCGATGCCGATGCAGCCAACCGTCTTCACGTTCACGCCTCCAGCTCGGGCTACACCAGCAACGTCAATGACGTCGCATCACAGGATGCCTGTGCGGAGATGCCCTTGCTGGCCCACTTCTCCCGCGGATCGCTGCTGCTGATCGCAATCCCGTGGAACTTGGCGCCCCCGGACGGATTCGAACCGCCGACGCCAGCCTTAGGACGGCTGCGCTCTATCCACTGAGCTACGGGGGCGTGGCCGTAATCCTACTGGACTCGGGCAACGGCCCCCGGCCGCAAACCGCCTACCAACTCGTGGGCTTGTCCGGCTGACGAAGCCAGACGTCGAAGAAGTGGGTGAGGTCCTGGTGGGACACGCGCGCGGCAAAGCTTGTGAAGTCCTCCACCGACGCGTTCCCGTAACGGAGCTGCGTTGCCCAGCCACGCAGGATCCGGAAGAAGGTCTCGTCCCCAACCTTTACCCGAAGAGCCTGGAGCGTCATCGCGCCACGCTCGTAGACGGCCGAATTGAAGATGTTTGCAGCGTCGCCAGGATCAGCGGGCACTGGGCGCCACAGCCAGTCATTGGTGTTGTCGAAGCTGTTGTAATAGTCAAAGAACGCCTGGGCCGAGTCGCCGCCGGACGCCTCGCTCCACATCCAGCTTGACCACTCAGCGAAGCCCTCGTTGACCCAGATGTCGCTCCAGCGGCGAAGGGTGACGGAGTCGCCAAACCACTGGTGGGCCAACTCGTGGGCGAGGGTCAGTTCGTCCGGCGCCCCGGGGAAGATGGGCTTGGTCTGCGTCTCCAGCGCGTAGCCGATGGCGGGCGCATCCATGACGATGGCGCCGGCCGATCCAAACGGGTACGGCCCAAAGACGCTGGTGAAGTAGTCCACCATCGCCGGAAGCTTGGCCAGCGCGGGCGCCGAGTCAGCCGTAAGGGCAGGCTCCACGGCTGTGGTCCACGGAATGCCACCAGGCGTCCGGCCGGTGGTCACCACAAAGTGGCTCACGCTTGCCGTGGCGAGGTAGGTGGCCATGGGCTGACGCTGCCGCCACGAGAAGGTGGTCCACCCGTAGCGGGTAGCGGGCCTCGCACGCATCTCCCCGTTGGAGACTGCCGTGTAGCCGGCCGGGACAGTGATGGTCACGTCAAAGGCGGCCTTGTCCGTCGGGGTGTCGTTGCAGGGATACCAGGCCGGAGATCCCTGGGGCTCCCCCACCACGAACGCGCCGTCCGCCGTGGGCACCCAGCCCTCAATTGAGCCGTCGGGATCCGTGATGACCGGCGGGATGCCGCCGTAGGTAACGACCGCGGTGAACGTGTCGCCCTTAGCGAGCGAGTGCCGCGGCCGCACGACGAGCTCCTGCTGGAGCAGCGCGGGCTGCGTGAAGGCCGCGCGTTCCCCGTTCACGCTGACGCTGGTTACGACGAGATCTCGACGCAGGTCGAGGTCAAATGCGGAGAGTGACTGCGTTGCGAAGGCCTGGATGGTCGCCACGCCGTCAAGACGGTCGGTGGCGGGATCCCAGCGCAGGTTCAGCCCGTAGTGGCCAACGTCATAGCCGCCGTTGCCCTGCAGCGGGAAGTAGGGATCCCCTGCGCCCGTGGCGCCCGGGCTTGCGGCGGCAACTGGCGACGCGGCCACCAGCACCGCCAGCGCTGCCGCCATCCCCGACCGGCCAATGAGACGAGGCACGCGGAACGAAATCCGAGCCAATGCTGGAACCCTCCCTCAGGACCCGACGGGTCGCTGCGGAAGTCTAGGCGCAAACTTGCACGTCGTCTTGCGGGGGGCCAACCGCTTTGCCGCCGCGCGGTTATGCTCCGCAAATGCGTCGTCCCCTCGGTGTGTTCCTCTCCGTGGTGTTCCTGGTTGCGGCCTGCGCGACCTCCCCCGTACCACCTCCCGATCCAACCGCAACGCCGCCACCAAGCGTTGCTGTCACGCCGGAGGCCACGGTCGCTGCGCCGTCGCCAACTGGCACGCCAGCACCAACGCCCCTCGCCTGCATCGCCAGCGGCACCCAGGCGCAGATCAACGCGCGCCTGGTCCGTCCCAACGCTGAAGCCGTGCTCTGTCAGGGCGCGGTCTTCGATCTGCTCGGTCCCGTCGTCTTCCGCTTCTCCGGTCAGAAGGTCTACACGGAGGGGCACCCAACCGGTGCAACCCGTGCGGTCCTCCGCATCGCCTCACCGTCTCTGGACAACGCCGTGACGATGCTCGACATGGATCACGCGGAACTGACCAACGTGATTGTCGACGGAGACCGTCCAAAGCTTGGGCCGATGTCTGGTGACGGCCTGGTCTTCGCAGGCGGGATGGCAACGGGTCAGGTCATCGCGCACAACAAGATTGGCAATACGAGGACGTGGTCGTCTGTCCATCTCTTTGAGGGCAGCGGCACCACGCCATGCGTCGATGCGCGCGTGGAAGACAACGACATCGGCCCGGCCGGCACCAGCGACAACTGGGCAGACGGCATCTCGCTGGCCTGCACCAATTCCACGGTGACAGGCAACCGCATCACGGATGCCACCGATGGCGCAATTGTGATCTTTGGCGCGCCGGGTTCGCAGATCGTGGGCAACTTCATCACGGCGAAGACCCGGACCCTCCTGGGCGGCATCAACATGGTTGACGTTGGACCGTACGCGGGTGACTACACCGGCACGGTTGTGCGCGAGAACACAATCAGCGCCGCGGGCGCCACCATCCGCGTCGGCCTAGCCATGGGCGAACGCGTGTGGGGCTGTCTCCCGCCCGACAGCACGCACGCGGTGGCCCACGGCGCCACGGTGACGGGCAACACCCTGCGCGGCACCCACATGCAGTACGGGTACGCCGTGTCAGGCGTCAAAGACTGGACCGTGACGGGCAACGTGGATCTCGCCCACCACCGCGGGACCCCGTCCGTCCCATGCGGCGGCAGCGTCGCGTCCGCACCCGCGGGCTTCCTGCTGCAGCGCGCCACCTCGCGCGGGACCTTCCAGCGCGAATTCGCCAACGCCCGTCTGGATCTCGCCCTGTGGGCGATCGTGGATCCGCGCCCGGGCCACTGACGCAGCAGCGCCGCCGTCAGGCGACCGGCCGTCGCGCAACCACGTCAAACACGTGCCAGTGCTTTGGGCCCCCGAAGGACGGCCCGTCGGCGTCTTCAACCTGCAGGTCCAGGACTTCGAGGCCGTCGAAGAGACGGTCCAAGTCGTCCCGACCAACGAACGTCATCGTCGGGTCGCCCGCCCAGCTGTCGTTGGTGCCAAAGATGTTGAGGATCAGGAAGCCGCCGGGACGCAGGGCGTCGCGCAGCCGGGCCCAGAAGGTCGCAAACCGCCCCGGGTCAATGAACGAGAGCGAGTAGCCCGCGTACAGCAGGTCAAACGCCGGGAGCGCCACATCCTGGGCAGCGCCGATGCGAAGCTCGAGCAGGTCTTCCGCATCGGCCGCCACCCGAGCACGGAGAACGTCCACCGCTCCTGGCGTGACCTCAATGCCAAAGACGCGCCAGCCTTCGGCCAAGAGCGCCAACGTCTCGGTGCCGTCGCCAAAGCCAATCTCGACTGCTTGGCCGGGCGCAACCTTGGCAGCCCTGACCGCTGCCATCCCGCGCGTGAACAGCGGACGTGGCTCCCGTCCAAGCGTGTGGCGGTAGTACGCGGCCCAATCGGGCAGCTCGTTGTTGGTCATGGCGAGCAGTATGGGCGCCCGTCCGCCCGCCGGTCCGTCAGCCGGCGAGCTTCTTGTAGCGCAACCG
>CAIXZV010000549.1 GCA_903924005.1 uncultured Chloroflexota bacterium
AGACCCAGACCTTCCCGTCCGTGGTCCCAGGCGGCATGGTGATGGCGTAGTTGTAGTAGTGGGCGGCGTCGTACTGCAGGTTTAGCCCGGACGTCCGCGACGTGTAGTACGAGAGGTATGCGTCGCCGTTGATTGTCTCGGAGCCCTGCGTATTCATGTCGCCCCAAAAGCCGCGCGGCGCCAGCGTCTCTCCGTTGGGGCCTGTGAGGTCCGGGTCACCCACGAATGTGGTTGTCGTGCGGGTCCAGTACACCTTGACGGTGAACCAGTCCACCGCGAGGTTGCCGCTGCAGCCGCCCGTGTTGGCAAGCCGCACCCGGAACGACGACGCGGTGACGAAGTCGTTGGCGAGCGACCACGTCCCGGATGCGACGCCCCACAGGTCGGTGGGGCCGCCCAGCGTGTACGTGGCCAGCGACGTGGAGGTGACCGCGACGGACCGCGCGGGGGGGGCCCAGCCGACCGCGGTCTTGCGGTAGACGCCGGCCGTGAGGCTGCAGCCGGTTGTGGTGACCGCCTTCGCCGAGACGGTGATCTCGATACCCGTGACGGTGACCGTGCCGGTGCTTGGCGACGGGAACCCGAACGTGGTCCATGTCTGCTGCGAGGTGCCGCTGCTGGTGGAAACGGCGCCGGAGTCATTGGATCGGTAGGCGTTTGCGGGCGACGTCCAGGTGTTTGGCGTCACCGTGGCGCTGGGCAGCACGGCGGTGGAGCTTTCGGACACCGTCAATGGCTGGGATGCGCCACCGCTTGGCGTCCGCAGGCGTCCGAAGACGCCGTAGTAGTTCTCTGGGCTGCCCATGGGCACGGGCATCACGTATTCGGCGCGGGACGCGATCGCGACCGGAATGCCGTTGATCCCGAACAGCCTGACGAAGAAGGTGGGCACGGAGCCGGTGATCGCCACGCGCAGGGATCGCGGATTGTCGGGATCCTTTCCGGCCGTGACCGTGGCGTTGGACAAGCCGTCTGTGAACCCGTTCATTGCGGCTTGTCCCAGCGCGGCGGTGATCGCGGAGGCCTCGTCGCCCGGGAGGTAGACCACGCCGGCAAGCGCGGCTGCATCACCGGCCCGCTGCGCCCGCAGCGTGTTGACCCAATACCAGGCCACGTCCAGCACGAGGCCGCACATCCCGATGAACATGAAGATGGACAGGGTGAAGATCACCAGAACCTGTCCGCGGCTCTGACCGCCGGAGCGGCGTGTGGGGGACGTCGGCCTGCTCACGGCGCTACTTCGTCGGGTTCATGGCCATCAACGTCTTGTCGGTGATGGGCAGGGAGGTGGACTGGCTGCCGCCGATGATCGCGAGGATGCCCCCGATCGGCGTTGAAAACCTGTAGGTGTACACAACCGAGACACCGATGGATGCGGCGGGCAGCGCGTTTGTTCGGGAGCATGCCGTCCAGGGTGAACTCGAGGCGACGAAGTCGAGCGGGCTGCCGTCAACCACGGGCCCACCGCCGGCCGAATAGGTCCAGACGTTGACCTTGCCAACCGTCTCGCCGCCGGTAGCCGTGGCGAGATAGATGCGGATCTGCGAGACGTCCTGAAGGTTCACGATGGAACCGGACGAGGTCAGGATGCGCTCCACGGCGGCCACGATCTGGGGATCCACGGTGGCGGCGTTGAGGGACTGGCCGGACCCGCAGCCAAGCGTGCCGCCGCCGTTGGTCAGCGCCGCGCCCACGCGCGCCCCCTCGCGTGTGGAGTAGCTGATCGAGAGCAGGTGGTCGAACGCGAGCCCGAACTCGAGCATGCCGAGCAGCAGCAGCATGTAGACCGGCAAGAGGAGCGCCAGTTCAACAACCGCCTGGCCGCGCTTCCCGGTGCGGGTGCGTGACCGCCAGATCACAGGACCGGCTCCATGCGGGTTGCGTTGGAGCGCGCAAAGGTGAGGCCGCCTGGATAGCTGCCGACGAAGTTCCGCAGCGGCGTGACCCACGAGTAGTGGTACGTGATCCGGACGCCGACGATCTCGAGGTCTGGGTGGAGCGTGCCACAGCCAGCGATGACGTTGCAGCGGCTCGCCTCGGGATAGCCGTCCTGCACCAGATGGAACGGGACGGTGAACGTGACGCCGCCGGGGAGCTCGCACGCGGTGGGACCGCCAAACTGGTAGACGGTCGCGGCGCCTACCAGGTCGCCGTTGGTATTGGCCTGGTAGATCTCGACGCTCACGATCTGCGAGTCACTTGCCGGCGCCTTGATGTTCGCCTCGATGGAACGCAGAACCACGCAGTCCGTGCCAAGGTTCGGCCCGCCCTCGGCAGCCAGAAGTGAAGCGGAGCGACTGGAGAAGTTCACCGCTAGGACTGAGTTGAAGGTGAACGCGAACTCGATGATCGCGAGCATGATCGTGATGAACAGCGGAAAGATGAGCGCAAACTCAACCAGAGATTGACCCCGTGCCGGTGCCCTGTTTCGGATGCCCCGACGGGCGCGTGTGGCGTTCAGGCGCAGGGACCTCAGTTGGACGTCTGGAAGCCGTTATGGCGGCACGTAACAGTTGCCATCAAGGACGGGGTCACGTCGACTCCCGAGGGCCCAGATGGCACGTCGTACGATCGGCAGGTCCCATGTCACGATTGCGTGACGGCGGCGTCGTCGTGGCTGGCGCGTGACCCTGCTGGAGCGCAGCGGACCCAGTCCCCGGACGGCCGCCGCTGCCGCCTACAATCGCCCCATGCCTCGAGACGCACACCGCGCCCTGCGCGAAGCCTGGATCACCGACGCCGTTCGGACACCCATCGGCCGCTATGGCGGGGCGCTGGCCGCGGTCCGCCCAGACGACCTTGCGGCGGCTGTCATTCGCGCCATCGTGGAGCGCTCCGGCATTGACGCTCACCTTGTCGAGGACGTGATCTTCGGCTGCGCCAACCAGGCCGGGGAGGACAACCGCAACGTTGCCCGAATGGCCGGGCTGTTGGCCGGGCTGCCTGTGGAAGTTGCCGGTCAGACGGTCAACCGCCTCTGCGGGTCCGGTCTCCAGGCCATCAACACCGCGGCGCACGCCATCGGCTCCGGTGACGGTGAGGTGTTTATCGCGGGCGGCGTGGAGTCCATGACGCGCGCGCCCTACGTGATGCTCAAGGCCGAGGCCGGCTGGGACCGCGGCGCGCGATCCATGGAGGACACCACCCTCGGCTGGCGCTTCGTCAACCCGCGGATGCAGGAGGCGTACCCGCCCATTTCGCTGGGCGAGACGGCCGAGCGTGTTGCCGCGCAGTGGACCGTTGCCCGCGAACGACAGGATGCCTTTGCCGCCGAAAGCCAGCGCCGTGCCCACGTCGCCATCGAGGCCGGCCGCTTTGCGGACCAGCTCATCTCCGTGAGCGTCCCCGGTCGCAAGGGCGCCGTGACGAGGGTGGACCGCGACGAGCACCCGCGCCCCGAGAGCACGGCCGAGGCGCTGGCCGCGCTCAAGCCCGCCTTTGCCAAGGACGGCAGCGTGACCGCCGGCAACAGCTCGGGCATCAACGACGGGGCTGCAGCAGTGCTGGTGGTGGAGGCGGACAGGGCGCGCAAGCTTGGTCTGCGGCCGCTGGCCCGCGTGGTGGCCACCGCGGTGGCAGGCGTCCACCCCGACGTTATGGGCATTGGCCCGGTGCCTGCGGTCCGCAAGGTGCTGGCGCGTGCCGGGCTCACCGTCGCCGATCTTGACATCATCGAGATCAATGAGGCGTTCGCCAGCCAGTCCGTCGCCTGCATGGACGAACTTGGGCTGGACCCCGCGCGGACCAACCCAAACGGCGGCGCCATCGCGCTGGGCCACCCGCTTGGCGCATCGGGCGCCCGCCTCATGACGATGCTTGTCCACGAGCTTGCGCGCACCGGCGGCCGCTACGGTCTGGCCACGATGTGCATCGGCGTGGGGCAGGGGATCGCCACCATCGTGGAGCGCATCGAGCCCTAGCGCGGCTTGACCAGCCCGACGGCTGGTTCAACAAGGGTGCTGGACGAAACCCGTTGCGCTGCGTACGATCCTCAGGTCCTCGGCCAGGGGCGGCCCGGGAACCTGCGACCCCCAAGGAGAACCCGCCATGCTCGACGCCCAGCCCATGACCGACGCCCAGCCCATGACCCAGGCCGAGCCTACGGTCGTCTCGCTTACCGATGCTGCGGCGTCCAAGCTGCGCGAGTTGACCAAGGAAGAGACCAGCCCCGAGATTGGCCTGCGGGTCTACGTCTACTCGGGCGGTTGCTCCGGCTACCGCTACGGGATGATGCTTGAGGACCAGCCCACGGCTGAAGACAGCATCCTGCACAGCAACGGGCTGCGCGTCTACATCGATTCCAACAGCGTGCCGCTCATCAAGGGCAGCTCCATTGACTACGTGGACACCCTGATGGGGGCCGGCTTCACGGTGGTGAACCCCAATGCCGTCTCCGGCTGCGGCTGCGGCTCCTCGTTCCGCACTGCGGACGATGGCGGCGCCCCCAAGGCCTGCGCCCACTGACGCTGTCCCGCGGCGCGGTCTGACCGCGCACCGCCGCCCCGCCACACACCGCATCCACCTCGAGCCGCCGA